>JAPKMU010000070.1 GCA_026645745.1 Anaerolineae bacterium
GTTTTCGCCTTCTTCTTAGCAACGATACGCACACAATAGCAGTCAGGACAGGTGACGGTATCCATCAGATCACCTATCCTTATAGTCCCTAAGCACCATCCGTTCCGCGAATAGTTCACGCTGGCGCATCAGCTCATGCGCGAAGGGTTCGCACAGATCGCGCGCTCCGTCCGCATCCGGGTAATCCCACAAGCCGTTGTGACAATGGCGTTCGTCTTCCCATCCGGGAAAGTTCACAATCGGATACAAGCAGAGTCCGTGAATTGGGATACCTGCCGTCATCGCATCACGCACTTGATCGCACACGTAACGCAGCCAATCGGGACGCAGGTCATCCTCCGTGCCCGTCTCCGAGATGATCAGCGGGCGCTGATAACGCTCATAAATCTCCCCTAGAAGCTGGGCGAACGGCTTGTAATTCGGGTCGCTGCGTTCGATGGTTTCGCCTTCGTAGTACCATTGATTGTTCGGGTAAAAGTTCACGCCGATCACATCGAGATAGCGCGCCGCGCCGCCGAGTTCAGGCATCATCCGCCCACTGAGCATATCCCAACCTTGATACTGCGCGCGGTCATAGCCCGCTGCGATCTCCGCGTCTTCCGGGCGATCAGGCAGGATATGAATCGCCGGATCGGTGTGGATTACACGGGCGCGCGGGTTGACCTCCCAAAACGCATCCACACATTCGAGCGCCGCGCGCACAAGCTGGACTTTGAGTTCAAAGCCGCGCCCAACTGCATACGGATTCAAATGTGCCGATTCGCCCGCAGCCCATGAGAAAAACGAAATCTCGTTCACCGGGCTGATGATCGGTGGATCATCCGTTTCGTTGTTCAGCAGGCGTGCGAATGCTTTTGACAGCCGCCTAAAGCGCCTGACAAAGTCCGGCGAGAAAATATCGAGATCATCGGGATAGCCGTAATGACAGACATCCCACACAAGCTGAATTCCCGTTTCGCGCGCGGCGCGGAGCATCGGCAGCACGCTTGACCACTCGTATTCACCGGGGCGTTGTTCGATCAAATGCCAGCGGATACCCGTGCGCGCCGTCGTGATTCCGATTGCCCGCATCCGTTCATAATCACGGCGGAAATGGCGGTCGTGCCCGGTTGCGGCGAGCATGTCCAGCCGCCGACCGGATTCCAAGCGGTGGGTTGAACACTCAAACCCACCCATGAAGAAGCTGTTGAATTGTGGAGCATCCTGCAATCTTCAAGTCCTGTTGTGCTGATAGAAATGTGCGTGCTCCTCACCCCCCGCCCCCTCTCCAACCGTAGGGTTGAGAGGGGCTTGTCCGATACTCAAAACCGACCTCTCCCCCACTCGCTTCGCTCGTCTCCCCTCCCCGAATTCAGGGAGGGGCGCAAGCAAAAGCGCGCTTTGTGGTGAGCGACGGCGATTCCCCCTCTACCCGCTTGCGTGGGAGAGGGGGCAGGGGGTGAGGGGTAAAAAACACTGCGTCAGTATCGGGAGTACTCCTCCTTAATCCGCCGCCGCTTCGCTGATCGGCTCTACCCCTGCCCGCACCCATCCATGACCGGGCATGGCGTAGAAGTCGTCAGCGCTGTTGATCGCGATCGGTGATTCGGCGGCGCGTCCGAAATCTTTCCATGTCGCTTCCGGTTCACCAAGCAGCATCCGATTCACCCATTCGACGCCCTGCATCACCGAATGATCCATATTGCCGATCTCGTACTCCCACGCGCCGAAACGTCCCCGGCTGTAAATGTCATGTGCGCTCAAGTACGGCTGAATCGTCCCCAGTGCCCGGTTGCGATCCACCGTTGGCACGGGGTAGCTGTAATCGACGTCGATCAAATACGTACTTGCGATCCGGTCAAGGTCGGCGGGTTCAAGCAGGCGCACATTGATCAACCCCTGCACCACACGGTCAACAATCGTCGCTTTGTCCTCGTATTTATGCGGGCTGTAGCTGGTTTCGGTCAGCAGCAGGTGATACGCATCGGGATCAGGCGTGATATACGGCGAATAGTTGTTCAAGTAGGTGGTGCGGTAAAACGGTGCGCTCGGCTCCGGGAAGTAAATCCAGCATTTACTCGAATCCACCGGACGATTTACACCCACGCCGACGATCAAACCGCTCGAATGATGCAAATGATGCGTCTGTTCGCGCACGCTGTCCGGGACATCCGGCATCCGGTTGATCAGCAGATCAAGCGGCATCGTCGTGAACAGCAGATCGTAATCGACGATCTCGCCGTCGCTGAATGTCACCTGCTTCGCCGCCGGATCGACGCTGACGGCGTTTTTGTTCAAGTGGATGCGATCCCCGATGTAGCGCATGAACGGCGTGTATAAGCCGCCCGTGCCGCCGTACATTGGATACTTGAATTTGTTATTCGGTCCCCACGAAACTTGATCCTGTCCCGCGATCACATTGCGCAAAATCTGCTCAAGGTTGGGCAGCGAGACGCGCTCGCCAAGCCAATCAATGCTCATGTGATCGACCGGGTGCGCCCAGACTTTGAAGTTGTACGGTTTCATGAATACGCGCGCGATCCCCGCGCCGAACTGCGCATCGATCAATTCGTCAAACGTGCGCGCCTCTTTTAAGCGCTCCGGGTGCTTCTGCGATTCGATCAAGCCGAGTACGCAGTCCAAGACCACATCGGGCGGCAGATGCCGAATATTGTTCTGGAATGGGTACGGCACGAACCGATCCATCATCCACACCCATGCCTCACGCATGATTTCGGTGTAGTCATCACCGAGCAGCTTATTCACCAAATCATCGAAGTACGGGTAGTGCGAAAACATCACATGCCCGCCGATGTCATACGTGAACCCCATCGAGTCTTCAAAGCTGGTCGCCAGCCCGCCGACATACGGGTTGCGGTCATAGATCGCCCAATTACGATAACCAAGTTCGTTCAAGCGGTAGCCTGCGCCAAGCCCGGTTGGACCTGCGCCAAGGATCACAATTTTCTGCTCGGTCATTTGCCCACCTGTGACGATGCTTTTGCACGGATTCGCCGCCGCCGCTCGATCTGCATCGCACGCGCATCCAAGACAGCGCGCATCCCATTTGCGATCCCATCCCACGAATAGCGGGAGAGAATTTCAAGCTCACGCGCATGCTGATCAGCATCGGCGGGCTGGGTGAGCGCCTGCTCGACATGGGCGATAAATTCATCGGTCGTTTCGCCAATCCGCACGACATCGCCGTAAAGCTCGCGTACATCCACAATCGCGGTCGAAACAATCGGTTTGTGCGCCGCCATATATTCAAGCGTCTTGGTTGGGCTTAAATAGCGGGTCGATTCGTTGATCGCAAACGGGATGATCGCCACATCAAAATGCGCCAGATACGCGGGCAGTTCGTCATACTGTTTCATGCCGGGGTAATGCAGATTCGGCGCTTGCGGCAGTTCTGCTGGATCGATCTTCACGACCGGACCGAGCATCACGATTTGCCATTCCGGGTGACGCTCCGCCATTGCGCGCAGCAGTTCGAGATTCATCCGTTCATCGATCACGCCGTAATAACCGATGACAGGCGATCCGTTCAGCGAATCAATCGGCGCGGGAAACCGGGACGGATCAGCAGCACGCGCGAAATGCTCAATTTCAACCCCGCTCGGAAAAACAAACGTATGCGCGTTGAACGGCAGTTTGTCACGGTACAGGCTCATGCCGCCCGTAAACACTGCGTCCGCGACTGGCAGCAGCATCGCCTCGTTTTGCTTCAGCTCACGCGGCGCGCCTTTGAACGCCGAAAGCTGATCCATCACATCAACCACCAGCAGGCTGTAGGGAATCGCGTTGGCGAAGTCAATCGCCATCGGCGTATACAGCCACAAAATTGGCGCGTCGATCTGCTCATTGCTCAGATATGCGTTCAGACGATTGGTGTACGCCGTCTGTGTGAGCAGATCCCCGTGCCCGATCCAGCGTTCTTGCGCGACCGGATAAAGCAGACGCGCCACTTCAACACAAGCGCCGTTCGCCAGCGTGCGCGCCGTCACTTCTAACCGGGGTTCAAGCAGGTCAACAACGCCGACCGGTTCTTCCACAAACAAAACACGATAGGTCTTCGCCAACCGTGACAGCACATGCTGAGGGCGCTGCCAAACGAAATCCCACCGAAGATGACTGATACAGACAATCGTATTCACTTACGGTTCTCCCTTGTTCCGCCGCAGCGTCTTCTGTTAGTAAAACGCTAACGGAATAGGGCTAAATAAGTCCTATAGGGGCGCGGTGCGGTGCGGAAAAATGAGAGGAGCGGGCAAGAGCCAGTCACCCAAGTGACCTAAGCCCAAACCCCACGATTTCTGAACACCTTCCAAACAGGGTTGATCTATCGTCTACACCATGAACATCACAGAAAGTAGGCGACTCGTGGTCAAATTCTCGCGTATAGCGGCGGTTATTCTCACATGCGGCGTGATTTCGGTGGGTCAGCTTGCGGCACAAGATGCGCCTCCTGCTGCCCCTCCCGGCGGCGGTGCATCGAATTCAAGCGCTGATTCGATTTTGGTGGAAGGATGCGGTGTGTACTTCTTAGACGCTGTGACGGCTGAAACGGAAGTCGATGGCGCATATGATTCGGCGGAGGATGATGTCTCCGCCATCTGCTTGATCGACGGCGCATCGCTCATCCTCGAAAATCCGACGATTACCAAAACGGGCGATACCTCATCCGCGGACAGCAGCAGTTTCTACGGGTTGAACGCGGCGGTTCTGGTCGGGTCGGGCAGCACGATCAGCATCGCGGGCGGCTCAATCGTCACCGATGGCGACGGTACAAACGGCGCGTTTGCGACCGGAACCGGTTCGACCGTGATTCTGTCAGACATGACCATTGAAGCCGTCGGGGATGGCGCGCACGCGGTCATGGCAACGCTTGAAGGCACGATGATCCTCGACAACGTGGTGATGTACACCACTGGCGCGCACTCCGGCGCGGTTGCGACCGATCGCGGCAGCGGGACGATCACCGTGACGGGCGGCGAAATCACGACCACCGGGCAGGACTCCCCCGGCATCTATTCGACGGGCGTGATCACAGTTACGGGTGCGTTGATCACCGCGACGGGCGCAGAAGCCGCCGTGATCGAAGGCTCAAACACGATTGTGCTGGTGGACAGCGATTTGACATCGAGCATCGCGGACAAATGGGGTGTGATGCTGTATCAAAGTTTCTCCGGTGATGCCGAAGGCATGAACAGCGAATTCACGATGACGGGCGGATCGCTCGCTTACACGTCGGAGACAGGTCCGCTGTTCTTCATCACCAATGCCACCGGGATCATCGCCCTTTCCGGCGTGGACGTGACCGCCGCATCAGGGGTTTTGGTTCAGGCGGGCGCAACCGAGCGTTGGGGTACAGCGGGCGAAAACGGCGGGATTGCGATCCTGACGGCAGATGCGCAAGACCTCACCGGCGATTTGATCGCGGACAGCATCAGCACGCTTTCGCTGACGCTGCAAAACGGATCAACACTGACAGGCGCGATCAACCCGGACGACACTGCGGCGTCGGCTGATCTGACGCTCGACGCGAGCAGCACATGGTCACTGACCGCCGATTCGCACCTTTCGACGATCAACGGCGTGATCATCACGGATGGCACAGTATCGAATATCACCGGAAACGGCTTCAACGTGTATTACGATGCCAGCCTGAACAGCACCCTGAACGGGCAGACATACCTGCTGGCGGACGGCGGCTACCTGCTGCCGGGTGAATAAGCGGTTCGCCCTCTCTCTAACCTTTGGTTAGAGAGGGGAGAAAAATAGGTGCTCTGCTTCCCCTCTCCATCGCAAGCGATAGAGAGGGGAAAAACCAACGCGCTGCTTTTCACCCCCTCTCTAAACAAAGTTTGGAGAGGGGGCGGGGGGTGAGGAGCAGTACAGCAAGCTAGAAGTGTCACCCCCTCCTTGCGCCAGCGCTGACAGGGGTACAGTTTTGGGGAGGGGAGACGAGCGAAGCGAGTGGGGGAGAGGTCGGTTTGTACGGCACGCTGCCCAATCGTGAACCCCTGCCAGTGCGCCAGCGGGGAGCGGTTGACATGGATCAGCTTTTGCTTACTCCCCGTCTGTATCGCTCAACGCGGCATCATGAGCACCGTACTGAAACGCGGGCGTATCAAAAAACGACGGCGCATGAACGAACAACCCTTCACCCACCACCGCAACGGTGTCATCCGGCAGAATAATCTCCGATGCGGCATACACCTTCCGATTTTCCACACGATCGACCCATGCACGCACGCGCACCGGCACGCCGAGCGGCACTGCCCGCTTATAATTGAAGGTCAGCCGCGCCGCGACCACGAGATACCCGCCGAGATGCGCCGCCGCTCCCATCGCCTCATCTAACAGAGTCGCAATCGCGCCGCCGTGCATATGCGCGGGCGGTCCTTCGACATACGTTTCAAGCGACATCTGAGCGCTCACCGTGCCGTCATCCATGTAGTACAGCGTAAAGCCCAATGTTTTCAGAAATGTCGATCCGTTGATTACGCCCTTTATCGCCGCCATTCATTCCTCCAAAGCAAGCCGCTCAACCATACGCCTATGATATAATTGATCCCGTTTGATGAAGGACGAATAACCGCCTATGTCCATCCTTGTTGGCAGCAATTTGACGCGCGAATTCGGCGCGGACGAAATTTTCAGCGGCGTTAATGTCGAGATTCCTCACGGAGCGCGCATCGCGCTGGTGGGACCCAACGGCGCGGGCAAAACCACGCTCTTGAATCTCTTGATCGGCTTAGATTTGCCAAGCGGCGGCACGATCCACCGTGTCAAAGGACTGCGGATCGGCTTTCTGCCGCAGCGCCCGGAATTACGCGGATCGCATACGCTCGGTGAAGAACTCAATGCCGCGTTTGAGCCGCTGCACGCGATGGAAGCGCGCCTCCATGACTTGGAGCATCAGATCGCGGCGGAAGCCGACGCTGACCGCCATAACACGCTGCTCCACACCTACGGCGAACTTCAAGAAGAATTTGAGCGCATCGGCGGCTACACCTACGAAGCGCGCATCAAGGCGGTTGTGCAGGGGTTAGGTTTTAAGCCGGAAGACGTCGAGCGTCAGCTCAGTCAATTGAGCGGTGGTCAAAAGACGCGCGCGGTGCTCGGTCGCCTGCTGCTTGAACAACCCGATCTGCTGGCGCTGGACGAGCCAACGAATCACTTAGATATTGATGCAGTCGAATGGCTGGAAGGCTTCTTAAAGGATTTCCCCGGCGCGGTCTTAGTCGTCAGCCATGACCGCTACTTTATGGACGCGGTAGCGACGACGATCTGGGAACTCGATTTCGGCACGCTCGAAACGTATCGCGGCACGTACAGCCATTACGTCCATCAGCGTGAAGACCGGCATGCGCGCTTACTCAAAGAGTACGAAGCGCAGCAGGAGATGATCGCCAAAGAAGAAGATTACATCCGCCGCAACCTTGCCGGACAGAATACCAAACAGGCGAAAGGTCGCCGCACCCGCCTTGAGCGGCTGAAACGCGACGAATTGATCCGCCGCCCGCACACGCGCGACACGATGCACTTACGCATGGGTCATACCATGCGCAGCGGCGATCAAGTGTTGATGACGCGCGGCTTGGCGGTCGGTTACGCCGACGCGGACGCGCCGCTGTTTTACGCGCCGGACATTACCCTGCGACGCGGTGAAGTCGCGGCATTAATCGGCGCGAACGGCACAGGCAAAAGTACCTTCGTGAAAACGGTGATCGGTCAGCTTACGCCGCTGGCAGGTGAGGTGCGAATCGGCGCGGCAGTGAAGATCGGCTATTTTGAACAAGCGCACGAGTCGCTGACCCCATCGAATACGCTGATGGATGAAATTTTCTCCGCCAAAGAAATGCCGATCAGCGCGGCGCGTGACCTGCTGGCGCAGTTCTTGTTCACGGGTGACGACGTATTCCGCACGATTGACACCCTCAGCGGCGGTGAGCGTGGGCGCGTGGCGCTGGCAAAGTTAGCGCTGACGGGTGCGAATCTGCTCCTGCTCGACGAGCCGACGAACCACTTGGATATTCCCAGTCAAGAAATTTTGCAAAACGTATTGGCGAACTTCCCCGGTACGATTCTGCTTGTCAGCCATGATCGCTATTTGATCGACGCGCTTGCGACTCAAATTTGGTCAGTCACGCCGGGTCAGCTTGAGGTTTTCAAAGGCAATTACCATGAGTTCAGCGCGGCGCGTGAAGCCCGCCGAGCGGCAGAGGTCGCCGCGCGCGAAGCGGAAAAAACCAAAACATCGAACGGCAGTAGCAAGAGTGAAAAGAAGCATGGACTCAACCCGCATGAACTCCGCAAGCGGATAGAACATCTCGAAGCGGCGATTCCAGCGCTCGAAGCGCGGCTTGAAGACACACTGAACCAACTCAACCGCGCGAGCGCTTCCGCGAATGGTGCGCGTGTGCGCGAACTGACCACACAGTACCAGCAGATCGAATCGGAACTTCATGAGACGATGAGCGAATGGGAACGCCTGTTGAGCTAGTCTGTACGTATTTGGGTTATACTTACTCGCCACGAATGTACAGAACATCCAAGTTCTAGGATTGTGCATGACCCGCGTAACACAGTCGCTTCTCCGGCTCAAGCGCCGTATCGGTACGATACCACTGGTTGATCTATTGATCGAACCGAGTGCATCCGTCACCGACCCGGCAGCACGGCAGCAAGCCCGCCTCGTGTCGAGCGCGATTGCGGTGATTGTGCTGTTGGTCGCGGGCACAATCACATGGCGCGTCATCGTGTACCCCGAAGCGATCAATGTTGACCGGAGCGCGCTCATCGTCGGCGGGACGGTCATTCCAATCTATCCAATCCTGAGCCTCTTAACGCGGCGCGGTTATTACAAGCTGGCAGGACATTTCATCGGCATTCACGCCACACTGGCGATTTTGCTGATGACGTTGATCAGTCCCGATGACGTGGGCTGGACATACCTCTATTTCTTCGTGGTCGTAGTTGTGGGGATATCCCAGTTTGTTTCCACGCAAGCAGCGGTGATCTATGCGATCGCGCATCAAGCGATCATGTTGTGCTTGGGACTGCTCCGCATCTTTGACAATCGTCTGGAAGCATTCGCTGATCCTTCTACATTTAACCTGTTTGTCGCCGCGCTGATCATTCTTTCTAGCCTGTACCGCGATCAAATCGAAATTGCTCACCGGCGTGAACTGAAGCGCAATGAAACGCGCTACCGCGTGATCTCCGAATCGGTCGCGGATTTCGTGTACGCCTGTCGTCTGGGTAGTGACCGCTCACTCGTGTACGAGTGGGTGACTCAAGCGGCGGCGGCTGTGACCGGATACGCATGGGAAGACCTGCAAAAGAATCCGGCGCTGCTTGATTTGATGATTCACCCGGATGATCGCGGGTGGGCGAAAGAAGACACCGAGCGCGTGATCCGCACCGGGCACATCGGTACAGGGCAGTACCGCTTGATCCGCCGCGATGGAGAAACGCGCTGGGTGTTGATCAAGCGCCGCCCAATCTGGGATGAGGGCGAAAAAACGGTCATCGGGGTGTACTGCATTGCGCAGGACATCACCGAACACCGCGCTGCCGAAGCCGAACGGATGCGCGTCGCGCTGGAACGGGATCGCATGACGTTCGTCAGCCAGTTTGTACAAGCCGTATCACACGAATTCCGCACCAATCTAGCGAATATCGAAACGAACCGCTATTTGATCCAGCGCGTGCTGCAAGAAGACGGGGATCGCCCACTGGATGAACGCAGCGCCGAAGCCTCCGCCAAAGCCGAAGCCATGCGAATGCACATTCAACGCATGACCGAACAACTGCGCAATCTGGGCACGATCACCAACTTATCCGGCTTCACCCGTCAGCCGACCTCACTTGCCAGCCTGATCGAAGGTGCAGCGAGTGAGATTGCGCCAGCCGCCGATCAAAACGGAATCGCCGTGATCGTGCGCGCTGATCCGGCACTGCCCCCCGTCACGCTCCATAAAGAGGAAATGCGCCGCGCGCTGCGGCATCTGCTCGAAAACGCGCTCCGTTTTACGCCGCAAGGAGGATCGATCACGCTGACGAACCGCCGCGAAGGGGAATATCTGCTGATCGACGTGATCGACACCGGAACGGGCATCGCGCTCGATCAACAGGAGCGGATTTTCGACCTGTTTTACAAGGTCGATCCGGCGCGCAGCATGAGCGACGGCGGGATGGGCTTAGGGTTAAGCATTGTGCGCCTCGTGATGGAAGCGCACGGCGGAATCGTGAGCCTAGAAAGCCAAATCGGCAGTGGGAGCGTATTCACGCTCTGGCTGCCGCTGAACCCGCCCGATATTGGCGGATCAACAAGACCATCCGTTTAGATTCACCGAAAGGAATCCTATGCTGATATACTGGCGCGCGGCTGCCGCCGCGTTTATGCTGTCATTTGTCTGGTTTCAGACCCCGATCACGCCGCAGCCAATCATCCCCACGCCCACCGCCACCACTCAGCCCGCATTACCCGCCATCGTGCCTCTTGACGACGCGCGCGCGACCGTCTGCTCTGCGTATACGCTGCCCGGTTTTGAGCCTGTCGTCGTCGCCCCCGGCGATACGATTCGCGGACTGCTCAACGGCTCAGAAGTGATCACCGTCGTACAAGCGGCAGCGCTCAACTGTATTGATGATCCCGACGCGCTTCCAGTTGGCGCGGTGATCTGGCTGCCGGGCGGCGAGGATGCCACCCCCAGCGGATGCTTGTATACATGGATCGAAGGGGTGGAGAATACCGGATGCCCGTCCGCGCCGATCACGCAAACGCCCGCCGCGCTTCAGGTGTTCGAGCGGGGTCAAATGTTTTGGGTGGGAACGACGGGCGAAATTTTCGTCTTGATCGACGATGGTTCGGTGCGCGTCTATCAAGATACATTCGTGGAAGGCAATCCCGACCCGACCGCCGAAGCGCCGGACGGCTTATTTACGCCTGTGCGCGGATTTGGCATCGTGTGGGAGGCGCTTGGCGGCGCTGATGCTGACGGGCGGCTCGGATGGGCGGCGGCGCAAGAAACGAGCGCACAAGTGACGTATCAACCTGCCGGACGTACTTCATACACAACCTATTTCCGCGTTAACGCGACGGTGTACGCGGTCACGCTCTACCCCGGCAGGGAATCCGGCTATTGGGTTGAGTTAGGGTAAGTTACTCCTCACCCCCTCTCAGCCATCGCAAGCGATGGAGAGGGGGTGAGGCATCTAGTCCGCTAACGGAGCGCTGGCGGCGTAAATGTCGGTGCTCCTGCTGCCGCTTTCGATGTACAGAAACAGCGTGTCGTCGTGATAAGCAGTGGCGGTGAACCAAAAGCCGTTCCGGCGCGGCATATTCGCTCGTGTCCAAACGGGTTGTTCACTGCTCAAAGTCCAGTGAGCGCCGTCGTCGCTGGTGGCGATTCCCAATCCCATTTGACCGCCTGAGACCGGAACCATGCGGAAGACCATCACGTAGCCGTCATCGGTGCGCTCAACGCGGGGCTGATGATAACGATAATTGTCATCGTCGGAAACGAGTATCGGATCGGCGGCTTTCGTCCATGTGATCCCATCCGGTGACGTTGCCATGCCGATACTTTGAGTGAGCCACTCCTCCGTCGAACCCCCGTAGTACATCGCGTAGCCATCATCGATGCGGATGACGCTCGGCGCATCAACATGAGCCGAGTCCCAACTGCCCGCGCTTCCGTAGGTTAAGACCGGTTCGGGGTCGATCGTCCATGGACCGAGCGGATCATCAGCCGTCGCGCGTCCGATTTCGGCGGCGGGCGGTGTGCTGTTGTTCCATGTGTAAAAGTACAGCACCCATGTGCCGTCGTCCATCACCAGCGCACTTGAAGCGAGCGCGGCGAGATCGGTGAACGGTACTTGCTCACTGAGCAGCACCGGTTCCTCGCTGACTTCTGTCCATGTGAAACCGTCGGGGGAGGTCAAATAGCCGATTTGCACACTGCCGGGCCACACACGGAATCCGTTGCGGAACATATGAAACATGCCATCGTGGTAAAAAACGGCACCCGGATCGGTGTAGTACCCATCCCAATCCGCAAACCTTGAACTGTGCGTGACTACCGGCGTATCGCTGTACAATTCGAACACAAGCGCGGTGGACTGGGCGGAGGCGCTCAGGCACATAGCGAGCGCCAGCAGCACAAACAGCAGTTTTGCACGCATATCCTTTAATCCTCATCTAAAATCGGTTCGATAGGGAACAGTAATTCGGTGATATAGGTTTCGGTGGCGCGTGACCGTTTCAGGTAAATCTCGCGTACAGGGGCGCTCAAGCGGAAGTGGTGATCGTGTATCCACTGCCGTAACAAGCGGAAATCTTCATGGCGTGAGACATCAGGTTTGGTGGAGATCAAACTGGCGACCTGATCGAGCGCGGGGAGGGTGTAAACGCGCATTTGGCGGTGATCAGGCAGGGAAATCGGCGGCAGTGCAGCTTCGTCGTCTAGAATGTGCGCGGCTTCGACCGGGGGCGGGGTGGTTGGGCGCTCGCGTAGGAGTGACCCGTGATACAGTCCAACAAAGCCGCGTACCCGCTGAGAAAGCCCGTGTTCACGTAAGGCGGCATTTGCTTCCGCAAATACGCTGCCAATCCAACCCGTTCCCACCAGCGAGATCACCGGCAGCGCGGGCTGAGACTTGATCACGATCTCGCTGTCCGGCAGCCGTCCTTCGCCTTCAATCGCACGCAAACGGGTTTCAACGCGCCGCAGCCGCGCCTGTTCCGCTGTGATGTGCTGCGAAAGCAGGGCGTGCTTCAGCTTCAGCATGCCGCGCAGTTCTTCGGCGGTGAGCGTGTCGTCCAGCAGGTGGCGCACTTCGTCGAGCGTGAGTCCCAGATCACGCAGAGCGTGAATCCGGTGTACGCGGGAAAGCTGTTCGACGCTGTAATATCGATAACCACTTTCGGCGTCAACGTGCTCGGGCTTGAGCAGCCCAAGTTCGTCGTAATAACGCAGCATACGGATGCTGACCTGCGCCAGCGCCGCAAACTCACCGATCTTGAGCATCTTGATTCACCTCGATGTCCCCAGTCTAAACTGTGACACGATGTAAGAGTCAAGATCGGCTTGACCGCTCCTTAGCGTCCAAAAAAGTTCTTGACGAAAAACCACAGGTTCGCGGGGCGTTCCGCGAGGCGGCGCATGAAATACGGATACCACGCATCCCCGAATGGCAGATACACGCGCACCAAAAATCCCTCCGCCGCCAACGCAAGCTGGCGCGGCGTGCGAATCCCGTACAGCATTTGAAATTCGGCGCAGTCGAGCGGCAGCCCGCGCCCGCGAATTTCCGCCTCAGCTTTTTGGATGATCGCTTCGTCGTGGGTCGCCATCTGCAAGAAGGCAGGCGGCGGCGCGGCGAGATAATCCGTCATGATCTCGACATATTGGCGGTCAACATCGGCTTTATCCGGGAATGCGACCGACGCGGGTTCAAGATATGCACCTTTGCACAAGCGGATCGTCGCGCCTTCGGTGGCAAGCAGCCGCATATCCTCGCGGCTGCGATACAGATACGACTGGATCACCGTGCCAACATTGGTAAAGCCGTACTCATCGCGCAGTGTGCGATAAATTTGCAGCGTGCGTTCGGTGTAGTCGCTGCTTTCCATATCAATCGTGACCGGAACGCCGTTCGCTTTGGCGTCGGTCAAGATGTGGCGCAGATTGGTCATGCACAAGTCCTCGCTGATGTCCAAGCCCATATGCGTGAGCTTGAGCGAGACGCTTGCTTTGAGTTGGTCTTTTTGTATCCGTGCGATTAAGGCGCGGTACATGGCGACAACGGCTTCCGTATCCGCTGCCGCGTTGACGCTTTCGCCCAAATAATCGATGGAAACGAGCAGCCCTTGATCGTTGAGTTGGCGGGCGGCGGTCATGGCGTCGTCAATCGTTTCGCCCGCGATGAACCGCCGCGCAACCCGCCGCGCCGCGCCCCATCGGGTCGCCATATTGCGCGCCCATTTTGCTTTGGAAAGGTAAAGAATCAAACGCCGGAGCATAGTGTCTATCTCTGCAAAGATGCTAAGTTCAACTTTAGGAAAACTCTACCGCGCCGGGGCATTGGCGCAAAGGGGCGGATATATCCGAAAAAAGCATCAACGCAAAGCACTTTGCGTTGATGCGGTATGCGTTCTAGCGGCGGTTGTTCATTGCCTGTTGGTTGATGCTGCCTTCCGCGAGCGCGTTCAGGCGTGCATCCGTCTGTTCTTCTTCGGCTAACGTCTGCTGAAGCAGGACGACCGCTTCTGTTTCACCGAGGAGCTGTGCATACGCGACTGCCGTCCCGTAGCCGGAAATTTCGTAATGCTCCACCTTCTGCGCCGCCCCGATCAAGCCCGCGTCGAGCACTTCCGGCGCTGCTTTTTCTTCCATCAATTCTTGACCTTCTGCGATCAAGCCTTCCATGCCTTTGCATTTCTTTCCGGTGCGGCTTGCGCCCATCCGGTCAAGAATCCGGTCGAGCCGCTCAAGCTGCTGGGTCGTCTGCTGCAAGTGCATCTCAAACGCCTGCCGAAGCTGCGGGTGATTCGCCTTTTCCGCCATCTTAGGTAATGCGCGGGTCAACTGCTGTTCCGCGCTGTGCAGGTCTTGAAGATTTTCAACCAGCAGGTCACGCAAGTTATTCATCGTCATACGGAATACTCCAGATTTGCCTTCTGCCTTTAGTGAACGCGATAACACCACAATGCGTCCCAAAAACAGGCTAAACAATTGCTAAATCACCTACTGAATGGTTGACGCGGCGTTCAAGACCCCTTAGAGTTGGGTAAGACATCAAACATCAGCACGGAGTGTGCACGATGAGCGTGAACGTTCAGCAAGAGAACGCCTCCATGATGGAGCGTGGATTATCGCTTGTATCCGGCGTAGGGCTGCTGGTGATCGGTGCGCGCATGGGAGGGATCAAAGGCTTGATCGTGATCCTGTGCGGCGCGGATATGGTCTTTCGCGGGATCACCGGGCATTCGTGGCTGTACCGGTTGTTCGGCGTGAACAGCGCCGCCGTTAATCCGCTGCGCGAAACCGCCGTCCCGCATCAACAGGGAATGCGGATTGAAGACAGCATCGTCATCAACCGCCCGGTTGATGTGGTCTACGATTACTGGCGCAACTTTGAAAATCTGCCGACGTTCATGCGCACCTTGAAAGATGTGGACGTGATCGACGATGCCCGCTCACGCTGGACGGCGTCCGGTCCCGCCGGAATTACCCTGACGTGGGAAGCCGAGATCATCAACGAGAAAATTGATGAGATGATCGCGTGGCGAACGACCAAAGGCGCAAACGTCCCAAATGCGGGCAGCGTCATAATGAAGCCAACACCTGACGGGCGCGCGACAGAACTCAACCTGAAAATAGAATACATGCCGCCGGGCGGCGCGTTGGGTCAAGTGTTTGCGACGGTGATGGGGCAGAACCCGCAGAAGCAGATGCGCGACGATCTTCAGCGCTTGAAAGAGATTCTCGAAACCGAAACCAGCGAACCCCATGTTTTCGATCACAGTTATGGGGATACCGTGTACGGACTGCCGGACGACGAATAAATCGCCCTCTCACGCCTGTAGGACGCGGCATGCCGCGTCCTAATTCAGTCCCTACTTCTTCCCTGTCCCGTGCTGGAAATATGCCCGCAGCACCAGTTTTCCTAAGCGCAGTTCGTCCCCGTGACGGATCACGCGGACTTCACGCGGGTGAAGCCGCTGACCATTCAAGAAAGTGCCGTTCGCGCTGTTCATATCGACCACGCACACCGTTTTATCTTTCGGCTCGTAGCGAATGCTCATATGCAGACGCGAAACCCCTTGCGAATCACCGCCGTGTTCGAGCAGATCAATATCCGGTTTCATAGATGCACCGTTGCTCCGCCCGACGACCACATCATGACGGTTATCTTGTGGGCGCAGTTTAAAAGCGAAATTGGTATCGCGCAGCATGAGAATCAAGAGTGCATCTTCGCCAAAATAACTGGCATCCGGCTGACCGCTTTCGTCAAGGCGTGCCGTTTCAAATAAACTTTTTCCCGTCTGCAAAAAGTTCCCACAGTGCGCGCATAAAATTTCTTCCGCCGGATTCGGCTTGCCACAGCGGGGGCAGTTTGCCGTCTTACCGGGCGCATACGTCGCACCGAGCATCACAGGCGGCACAGGCGACTGCACCGTTTTCGCCTTGCTGCTGATCGGTTTGATCGGTGTTGGGCTGTCCGAACTCAACGGCGCATCGGTCTTGATCGGTGATTTCAGCATCGTTTCGATCATCCGCACCTGTCGGACGACCTCCGCTTGATCTTTTTTGCTCAGTTTCTCGATGTCTGCGCGGAGCTGTTCCAACGCCATGCTGGCGGAAGTGCCGCGACCACGCAAACGGCTGTATACCTGAACCATTTCTTGTACGCTGTTCATCCCGCCGTCATCCTCTACCGCGCTTTTATGGATACTGTGATTATAGCGTTCTTGCCCAGCAATTCTAACCAAAATCAACACCTGAGTGGGACGTTTTCATGCTTTTTTTGACTTCGTACCATTTTCAAACCTTTTCCCCGTCTTTGACAGTCGTTTGTGTTCAGGTTATCTTTTCAAGATCAACTGTTCACGAAGGATAAATGTCTGATGTCGCACAGCATGACGACCGCCGACGCACCAATTATTATCTGCCGCGATGTCAATAAATGGTTTGGCGATTTCCATGTGCTGCGCGATATTAACGTGCAAGTCTACCCGCGTGAAGTCGTCGTCGTGATCGGTCCCTCCGGTTCAGGCAAATCGACGTTTATCCGCTGCCTGAATCGCTTGGAAGAACACCAAAAAGGCACGATCATCGTCGATGGCATCGAACTCACACAGGATGTCCATAATATCGCCGCGATCCGTACTGAAATCGGCATGGTGTTTCAACAGTTTAACCTGTTTCCCCATTTGACCGTGCTGCAAAATGTCACCCTCGCGCCGATCAACGTCCGCAAGTGGGCGCGCGAAAAAGCCGAAGCGAAGGCGCGTGAACTGCTGGAGCGCGTCGGCATTCCCGAACAAGCGAATAAGTTCCCCAGTCAGCTTTCCGGCGGTCAGCAGCAGCGCGTAGCGATTGCCCGTGCGTTAGCGATGGAACCCAAAATCATGCTCTTTGATGAACCGACCTCCGCGCTTGACCCGGAGATGATCAAAGAGGTGCTGGACGTGATGAAAAGTCTTGCACAAAGCGGGATGACCATGCTCGTGGTCACGCATGAAATGGGATTCGCCCGCGAAGTTGCGGATCGCGTGCTGTTCTTCGATCAAGGCTGCATCGTTGAGGAAGGCACACCGGAGCACTTCTTTGAAAGCCCGGAACACCCGCGCACGAAGCTGTTCCTATCGCAGATTCTCTAAGAAACCATCTAAGAATCTCCTCACTACCTGACCGATACTCAAAAGCCAACCTCTCCCCCACGCGCTGCGCTCGTCTCCCCTCCCCGAATTCGGGGAGGGGCGCAAGCAAAAGCGCGCTTTGTG
>JAPKMU010000071.1 GCA_026645745.1 Anaerolineae bacterium
TGAACGCCGCTCGCTTGCGTGAATATGCCTCATAAGTTTCAGCGGAGCACCGTTTCCGTCCATGCTTGAATCCATGCTTCACGGTTCGCATCGATCACTGCCGGATCAAGAATGATCGGGTTTTCGGGAATTTGTGCATATTCCGCAAAAACTTCGGGAAGCTCGGCGTTGGTATTGACCGGAAAAACGAACATTTGCAGCGGCATGTCTTCCTGAAATTCGACACTAAGCAGAAAGTCGATGAACTGCTCGGCGGCGGCTTGATTGTCCGTTCCGTTCAGAATTCCCGCGAACTCGATTTGACGGAAACAGGTGTCGTCTGCGACGATTGCTCCGGTCGGGGCGCTTTCGGGTTGGGGATCGGCGAAGAAGATTTCAGCGGGCGGACTGCTGGCATAGCTCACGACGAGCGGACGCTCTCCTTCGCTTCCGGCGGCTCCGCTGAACTGCCCGTAATAGCTGTCCGTCCAATCTTGGCTGATGTAGACCTCATTGGCGGCGAGTTCGCGCCAGTAAGCGAGATAGTTGTCTTCGCCTTCTTCACCGAATACGGCGATAGTCGCCATCAAGAATGCTAATCCCGGCGAAGATGTTGCTGGATTTTGCACGGCAAGCAGCCCGCGATATGCCGGATCAGCGAGGTCTGCGAGACTCTGCGGCAGAGGTAGAGCATTCTCCTCAAAATATGCTGTGTCGTAATTCAAGCACACGTCGCCGTAGTCAACCGGTGTGACTCGATACTCAGGATCAAGCAGAAAGGCTTCAGCAACCTCTGTCAGCGCGGGCGATTGGTACGGGATAAACAGGTCTTCTTCAAGGGCGCGGCTGAGAAACGTGTTATCAACTCCGTACAGCACGTCACCGAGCGGATTTTCGCGGCTCAGGATAGCCTGATTGACGAGCGATCCCGCATCACCAAGCCGCAGCACCTCGACCGTGATTCCGGTGGTTTCCGTGAACGCCGCCATGACTTCCTCGCTGTAGTTAAAGCTGTCATGGGCGATAACGGTAAGGGTCGTGGGCGCTTGCGCGGCGGCGGTTCCGCTGACAAGTAAAACGAGCAGTATCAGCCCAAGTGCGCGTAAAAGCATGATAAACCTCCATTGGTTCTTAGGAACAAAACACCCCTACCAGAGGTGAAGTAGGGGTGCGGAATAGATTCTGCATCACTCCCTACGCCGGTATGATCCGGATCAGGTGTAAGGGTCGGCGCGGCATTACGCGCCCTCTCAGCCTGTTTGCACAGGCTCCCCCGGTACAGGGTTATTTGATTAAGACGATTTTACCGCTAGAACAGGATGCTTCAATGGTCATTCATCCTATTCTTAACCACTTCGCTACACGTCCAAGTTGCGGACGCTGCGCGCATGTGTCTGAATAAAGCGGCGGCGCGGCGGCACGGCGCTTCCCATCAACATGTCGAAAACGCGATCGGCTTCGGCTGCGTCATCTATCGTGACCTGAAGCAGCGTGCGGCGCTGCGGATCCATCGTGGTTTCCCAAAGCTGATCCGGATTCATTTCGCCCAGCCCTTTATAGCGGCTGATCTTGAGTTTTTCCGGGTCTTTATAGCGATGCAGGGCGCGATTCAAAATGTCAGTTTCGCTCATGCCCGCTTCACCGTAGATATATTCCGACTCTTTCCCGTTCACGATGCGGAAAATGGGCGGCTGCGCGATGTAAAGGTGTCCATCAGCGATCATCTGCTGCATGTGGCGGAAGAAGAACGTCAACAGCAAGGTGCGAATGTGACTGCCGTCCACGTCCGCGTCGGTCATGATGATCACGCGCCCATAACGCAAACGCGATACATCGAAATCCTCACTGATTCCCGTACCTAACGCGCTGATGAGTGCCTTGATTTCGTTGTTGTCCAGCATCTTATCCATGCGGGCGCGTTCGGTGTTCAGAATCTTACCGCGCAGCGGCAGAATCGCTTGGAAATGCCGGTCACGCCCCTGTTTTGCCGAACCGCCTGCGCTGTCACCTTCGACGATGTAGACTTCAGCGTTTTCGCCGTGCTGTGAACAGTCCGCCAGCTTACCGGGGAGGGTGGTGCTTTCGAGCAAACTGGGACCACTGCGCACTAAATCACGGGCTTTACGGGCGGCTTCGCGGGCGCGCATACTGATCGAGCATTTTTCGACGATGCGCCGTGCTTCACGCGGGTTGAGTTCAAGGAATTCGTTAAACGCTTCGGTCACAACCTGAGACACCGCACCCTGAACTTCAGGATTGATCAGCTTGACTTTCGTCTGGCTTTCAAAGGATGGGGCAGGGTGCTTGACGCTGACAATTGCCGTGATGCCTTCAAGCGTGTCACTGCCGGAGAAGTTCGGGTCTTTTTCTTTCAGTAATCCGGCTTTACGCGCGTAACGGTTAATCACACCTGTAATCGCGGAGCGCAGCCCTGTGAGGTGTGTGCCGCCGTCTGGTGTGTTAATCGTGTTGGCAAACGCAAGCTCGGAGACGTTCGCAGTATCGGTGTACTGGAATGCGACTTCGATGCCGATGGTGTACGGCGCTTTACCTTCCGGTTGAATTTCGATGTCACGTTCGGCAAAAACCACGGAATGAAGAGCGTCACGGTTCGCATTCAAGTAACGCACGAATGAACTGATTCCACCCTCAAAGTAGAAGGTTGTTTCGCGCGGGAATGGACGCACCCGCTCGTCGCGGATCGTGAGCGTCACTTTGCGCGTGACATACGCCATTTCGCGGAAGCGCTGCGCCAGCGTAGAAAAGCTGAAATCGTTCAGTTCGAGAACGCTGAAATCGGGTCTAAACGTGATAACCGTGCCGGTCAACTGTGGATCTTCCAGCGGGCGAACTTTCTCGACGCCGCCCATTGGAACGCCGCGTTGATATTCCTGCTGATATTCAAACCCATCACGGTAAACGGTTGCTAACAGGCGTTCGGAGAGCGCATTAACCGCCGAAACACCGACACCATGCAGACCACCGCTGACCTTGTACGCACCGCCGCCGAATTTGCCACCAGCGCCGATCTTTGTCATGACCACTTGGAGCGTCGGTAGCCCGGTATCCTTGTTCACACCCACTGGAATACCGCCGCCGTTATCGGCGACTGAGACGGTGTTGTCATCGTACAGCGTGACCACAATATGATCACAGCGTCCCGCTAGCGCCTCATCGATGGAGTTATCAACGACTTCGTAGATGAGGTGATGCAGTGCTCGACTATCTGTGCCACCCACGTACATACCCGGGCGCAGACGCACATGATCCATTGGATCAAGATATCGAATATCTGCATCGGTTTGCTGGTTGATGACTGCGGAGTCCCTGTCAACCATTTCTGCTCCTCTGAAGGCTTACCTAATTGCGCCTGATCGCGCTCGTCCTTGTCGCTTCATTAATTATAGCGTATTGTGGCGAATGTTTCCAATGTACAAATGTGCGAATACCGCCTTGCTTGACATGCCTAATTCCGCCCACTACAATGGGAACAGAATCTCGCCCCCGTAGCTCAACCGGACAGAGCAGAGACCTTCTAAGTCTAAGGTTACAGGTTCAAGTCCTGTCGGGGGCACAGCTTAGCGATTCAACATTTCTTGGTAGGTTTGTTCGATCAGCGGGGAAAGCGTTATCCCGTCCTTTGCTGCTCGTTCTTGTAAGCGTTTGAAGTGTGCGACAGCTTCGCTGCGCCTCCCCAACTGCGCGTACAACTCCATCACATGTTGGTGTAGATCGTGGCGTAGTCCATCTTCATTGAGTGCACGCTGATATAAACCTAACGCATGTTCCAACCGCTCTTCACGAATGCGCATTTCTGCAAGCGAGATCAAGGCTTCGAGATAACCTGTCTGGAAGTCGCGTCTTCGGTTCACAATCCAAGTGTCTTGATGCCCCTGTAAAAACGGACCGCGATAGGTATCGATGGCGTGCTGCCATGAAATCATCGGTTTGGTGTTATCGGTACGCCGTCCTTCCATCAGGTATCCGGCGAAGTTCATCGCGTCGTAGTGAACGTCGAGTTCAGGATTAATCCGGTAGCACCCATCAACATGAACAAGAACATCCATCTCCAGCGCTTTATGAAGGCGGCGCTTGGTGACATGGAAAACATTCACGGCTTGGTCATCATCAAGATCGGGCCAGAAGGTTTGGCAAATCTCTGAACGGGTGATCACAGGGCGATCCAGTGCGAAGAAGAACAGCAACCGAGGCAGGTGTCCTTCCCACGTATCAATTGCTTGATCATTGAAGATGACGAATCCCGGACCAAGCGCATAGACTTCGAGATGCTGCTGCCCGCCGCGCGTATGATAAAAATCGTGCCGCACGACCTCTTGATCGAGCAGCACCAATGCCCGTCCATGTGCGATCATCGCTACCCAAGGCAGACGAGGAAGCGTCCGACTGTTGATGATGATTCGGCAGTGGTCTGGCAAAAGCAGCGAAAGCCGCTCAACGAAGTACTGAATATCATCGGCAGTATCGGTGCGGTCGTATTCATCGAGGATCAGATAAAAATAGTCGGTTGTCAGTTCGCGTAGATCCTGCGTGAAGGCATCTAACAGAACCGCCATTTCCTTACCCGCGTCGGGGAGCAGTAGTCGCGTATGCCGACCAAATGTCGGGTGCTGTGCGCTCACGCTGTGAAGAATTCCAGCGATGAAAGCATCTAAGTTGATGTCATCAGGACCGGAAGCATGATAGTATGCGCGATAAAGTGGATCGTTGAGCAGGTGCGCAACGAGAGCCGTGCGATATCTGCTTTGTGGATGCAGCAGAATCAGGCGTGTATGCTGAGCCTGATCGGTGAGTGTCTGGTAGGCTTCCGCGATGGCACGGTGCAGTTTCATCGTCCTGAACGCTCCATAGAATTAAGGTTCGATACCGCATACTAACGAATTCCTTAATCTTCTCCCTGAGTGTACTATTCTTCTACTCACAACACAACGGACACAATCGTAATGTATGACAAACGAACGAATTCACAAATCCCTCCCAGAACCTTTGGCATCACCATCGCCATTCTATTGAGTGTGCTGCTGTTCTCGGTGATACCATTCTTGCAAGTTGGCGCTATTTTGCTCCTGCAAACGCGCACAGGCGTGGTCGACGGTGCGGACGCGCCGATTGCGGTTGGTGCGAATTTCGGTGGGGTATCGAACGAGTTTTTGATCGCACAGGCGGTGCTAGGCGCAGTTTTTCTCGTCGTAGCATTTTTCGCATGGCGTGGACGCCCAAGTTCGATACGTTTGGTGCTTATCATCGGGGTGATTGTGCTGACAGTGTTTTACGCATGGGACTCGATCACGGCGATTTTTACTCCCCCCGATCCTCAAGACGGCTTGGATTCGGCTGGAGCCGTCCGAACACTGCTCCATCTCTTGCGCCTCGGTGGAAATTTGCTGGTTCCATTGTATGTATTGTGGTATCTCAATCGCGCACCAGCGCGGGCGTTTTACCGGGGAAGTTATCTACCAGAGGATGTCGAATCTCAGGAGGAGTGAATGCTGTCTCCCCCTGAGATCGTCTCAATGTTAAGAGCTAACGGGTGCTCCCGCCTTCTTCTGTGCGCGTTCTTTTAGTTCCATTTCGATTAACTCGCGCCGCAAGGTCTTGCCGACGACAGATTTTGGCAGTGCGTCAACAAACGCAAAGCGCGTTGGAACCTCATAACGGCTTAGGTACTTGAGACAGTGGGCGATGAGTTCGTCTGACGTTGCCGTGCAGTTGGGGCGGAGTACGATCCAGCCTTTCAGCATCTCCTGACCCTCTTTTTCCTCATGCGGCACGCCAGCGACGGCACATTCGAGCACGGACGGGTGTTCCGCAAGTACTTTATCAACTTGAACGGGGTACACATTGAAACCGCCGATCAAGACCATGTCCTTCTTGCGGTCAACAATGTAGAAGTAGCCGTCTTCGTCCATCTTTGCGATGTCGCCTGTGTGCAACCAGCGTTTTCCGTCGGGATGGTCGCGCAGGACTTTTGCCGTTTCTTCAGGTTGATTGTGATATCCCGTCATCACCTGTGGACCGCACATGAGCAGCTCTCCAACCTCACCGACTGGCATTTCGGTGACGCCATCTTCGAGACTTACAATCTTGCAGTCCAGATCGGGGAAGGGAAGACCAATCGAGCCGGTGCGATTTTCGCCGTTTACAGGGTTAGCATGGGTGGCGGTTGGCGTTTCGCTCATACCGTAGCCTTCCAACAGCTTACCACCGCTCAACTGCTCAAACGTGCGCTTGGTAACTGCCGGAAGCGGTGCTGAACCACTCATGCATACACGGATCGATCTGAGGCTCGCTTCACCAGACTTGACGCGGGGATGATTATTGATGCCATTGTAGAGCGCAGGAACGCCCATAAACAGCGTTGGCTTGAAGGTTACGATAGTATCTACCACATCGTCGATATCGCGGGCGTTTGGCACCAAAATGATCCGCGCACCTAAGCTCATCGCAAAGCCGACGACAGTCACCAAGCCGTACACATGGAAGAACGGGATTGCGCCGAGGAAGACTTCATTTGCGCTTCCCGATGCATCGCTCCCATTGAGCAGTATCGCTTTCGATTGGATAATGTTTGCGACAACTGCCTTGTGCTGTGATGCTGCTGCTTTGGAGACACCTGTTGTTCCGCCTGTGTACTGGAAGATCGCAAGGTCATCACCCGTCACCTCGACATCCGGTTTTTTGCCAGCGTTCTCGCTCAAGATGTCTTTCAGCCACACATCGCCGGATTGGAGCGAGGGGAGGGCATGCCCAGTTTTCTTCTCTTTGGCAATAGCAAAGAGCATGGCTGCGAGTCCGGGTAGATATTCCTTCACGTTGGTGACGATGAGAGTCTTGACTTGTGTACGCGGCTGGATTTCTTTGAGCATGTTATAGAACAACGTGAGCGTGATCACGAATTTCGCACCGCTGTCGTTGATCTGGAACTGCATCTTTTCGGCCGGATAGGTTGGGTTTGTTGCCGCGACCACGCCGCCTGCTTTGAGCACTCCATAGTAGGAAATGATGAAGGAGGCGGTATTGGGCATCACAAGCGCGACCCGATCCCCTTTCTTTAGCCCCATTTTGATCAGCCCAACGGCGAGTGCGTCCGAGGCAGCGTCAAGCTCGGCATAGGTCAGCGATTTAGCGATGCGACCGGCTACCGGTACATGGGTTTGGGTGACGAGTGCGACGTTAGCTGGATATTTCTGTGCGGCTTCGCGGAGGAACTGAAACAGCGGAATGCTTGGATAAGGCTGAAGGCTGGCAGGAACGCCGGAATCATAGTGTTTCAACCACGGTCGATCAGCATAAGTGACCATTCTAAGTCTCTCCCCAAAAAAGCAACAAAACTCCTTTAATCGAACGAGGATTTAGTTTAATGTTTGCTCTCCTCCCTGTCAAAAGCCTTCTCCGCTTATGCCCATGCCCTCCACGAGGCGGGAATTGGAACGACTTTCCCCTGCTTTTCAATACATACATGCTTGGTTGTCGCGGTCACGAGGATTTCGCCGGTCGCCTGATTGCATACCTCATATCCGAAGATAATTTGGCGACTTTTTATCTCCTCAACCCACGTTCGAATCACGATGAGTTGATCGTAGAGCGCTGGCTTAATGTAACGTGCATGAACTTCCGCAACGAGTAAGTAATAACCTTCCGCCTCAATTTCGGCGTATGGTTTCCCGCGTTCCCGTGCATAATCGCTGCGCCCCGCTTCAAACCACACGATGTAGTTGGAGTGATGTACAACGCCCATCGCATCAGTTTCGGCATAACGGACACGAATGGGTGTTTCTGATATGTAACGTTCTGAACTAGACAATGAAAAACCTTTCAAATTGGTGAAAATCTGTCATCAGATTCTCATACATGTCCATCATAATCAGTCTTTACTGAACTCACCAGATGGGAAGAGATGGATATGCGTATTCGACTGCTCGTGATCGTGACGATTGTCATGGTGGTTACGTTAACCGCATGCGGCGGCTCAACACCCACCGAACAAACTACCCCAACAGACGCGCCATCTGAATCCACACCAGAAGCACAATCAGAAGAAGCACCTACCGCTGAGGCGGTTGATGCTGTCGTGACCGAAGCCGCGACTTCTGAGAGCGTCAGCGAAGAACCCGCCGTATCGGGGGCGCCAATCGCGCGTGTTTCGTTCCCGCAGACCTCTGCACGCTCTGGTCCCGGCACTGGCTTTGATCCTGTGTTGGGTGTCACCGTGAATCAAGAATTCCCGGTGATCGCTCAGGCCGGTTCAGGCACGAATGTATGGTTCTTGGTCGATCTTGGTGAGGGTCAATTGGGCTGGCTGTGGTCGAATGTGGTCGCAATCATCCCCGAAGACGCCGTGATCGAAGCAGCGGCGACCGTTCCTGCTCCGTAAGGCTGTACTGAAAGTGAAACACGGGCATCGTCGTACAAACGATGCCCGCACAGAGGATATTTCGATTAACGCGACTGATGGCGGCGGCGCAGTTCCGCCTCGACCTCTGCCAGCGGAATATTGAGCTGTGCCATTAACACCAGCGTGTGATAAAACAGGTCTGCAAGTTCCGCGACTTGTTCGTCATGCCCTTGACCGAGCGCTGCAACAATCACCTCGGTCGCTTCCTCGCCAACTTTCTGGGCGATCTTGTTGACACCTTTGTTGAAAAGTTTGTTGGTGTAGCTGTCCTCGCGCGGGTTTGCTTTGCGATCCGCGATGATAGTTTCTAGCTCAGTGAGCATTGCGCCCATTACGATTCCTCCAATTCACGATAAAAGCAGGAGACTGCACCAGTGTGGCAGGCTGGACCCGCGGGATCAACCGTAATGAGCAGCGTGTCACCGTCGCAATCGACGTAGATTCGCTTCACTTTTTGCACATTGCCGGAAGTCTCGCCTTTGTGCCACAACGCTTGACGGCTGCGACTCCAAAAGACGGTTTCGCCGATGGCACGGGTTTGAGCCAATGACTCTCGATTCATGTATGCCAACATGAGGACTTGCTGGGTTGAGGTATCTTGCACGATGGCGGGAACAAGTCCGCGCTCATCCCATCGGATCGCGCTTTCGCCTACAGTTTCGAGCGGAATCATGCGCGCTGCCATCCTGTCAGCCGAACGGGGACACCCTGATTGGCTAAATATGCTTTCAAGTCTCCGATGCGAATTTCGTTGTAGTGGAACAATGTCGCGGCAAGTGCCGCGTCCGCCCTGCCCATTTTGAGCGCGTCCCGGAAATCCGCCATTTTTCCCGCGCCGCCGCTGGCAATAACCGGAATAGAAACGCTGTCTGCGATTGCGGCGGTGAGTTCGAGATCATAACCCGCTTTTGTGCCATCCCGATCCATGCTCGTGAGCAGGATTTCGCCCGCGCCGCGTTGTTCAACTTCTTTTGCCCATGCAACCGCCTCGAGTTCGGTGGGAATGCGCCCACCGTTTACATGGACGATCCACTTTCCATCCACACGTCGCGGATCGATGGCTACAACGATGCACTGACTCCCGAATGCCCATGCACCTTGATTGATCAAGTCTGGGGTTTTCACCGCCGCGCTGTTGATTGACACTTTGTCCGCACCTGCGAGCAGCGTCTCACGCATATCGTCAACCGTGCGGATGCCGCCGCCCACGCAGAACGGAATAAACAGCGTATCTGCAACCCGGCGTACCATGTCGAGCGTGGTCTTGCGATTTTCGTGCGACGCCGTGATGTCCAAGAATACAAGTTCATCCGCGCCTTCACGATCATACACCGCCGCTTGCTCGACCGGATCACCTGCATCCCGCAGATTCACAAAGTTGATTCCCTTGACGACGCGCCCATTGAGCACATCCAAACAGGGGATGATTCGTTTTGCCAGCATCGCCTAATTTGCTCCCGCTGTCGCCAATGCATCCGATAAGCTGATCTTTCCTTGATAGAGCGCCATCCCGATCACTGCCCCAGCGACCGCACCGCTCACCGCCAAGCGCCGAATTTCCTCGATGGATGTGACCCCGCCAGATGCGATCACCTGCAAGCCTGTCGCTTGACCCAATTGGATTGTCGCATCAACCGCTGAACCTTCCAGTGCTCCGTCACGGCTGACATCGGTGAACAGCGCATGAATCACGCCGCGTGCTTTCATCAAGCGCCCAAGTTCAGCAGGCGTGATTTCGCTGATTTGACTCCAACCATGAGTTGTGACTTTGCCATTGCGCGCATCCAGTCCCACACATATCCGTTCTGCGCCATAGGTATCCAACGCACGCGTAACCAGTTCCGGATGCTGAACGGCAACGGTTCCCAAGACGATTCGTGACGCGCCCGCATCAACCGCGCGCTGCATATCCTCAAGTGAGCGCAGCCCGCCGCCAAACTGCACCTGTGCCCCTAGTTTGGCAACAGATTCCAACACGCGAAGATTGTCATTGGCGGCGGCAAATGCGCCATCCAGATTCACAACATGAATCCACTTCGCCCCCTCGTTTATCCAACGCTGCGCGGTAGCTGCGGGATCATCGCTGAATATGGTTTGTCGTGACGGATCGCCTTCGCGCAGTCGGACGACTTTTCCGCCGCGTACATCAATAGCCGGATAGATCATCATGGAGCAAGCTCCAAAAAGTTAGTGAGCACCTTCAATCCGGTTTGTTGGCTTTTTTCCGGGTGGAACTGCACGCCGTAGATATTTTCATGCTCGACGCCCGCCGCAAAATCGATTCCATAGGTGGTGCTGAGTGCGATATCCGCCGGGTCTGCTGGGCGACAGTAATAGCTGTGGACGAAGTAAGCATAGCTGGCATCTGTCAAGCCGCGCGTGAATGCGGATTCGCGCCGTACTTGCACGTTATTCCAACCCATATGCGGGACTTTCAGATCAGTCATCGGTGGAAACCGGGTAACGTGCCCCGGCAGCAGTCTTAATCCCTCGTGGATACCCATTTCATCACTTGATTCGAACAAAAACTGCATCCCTAAGCAGATGCCGAGATACGGTGTTCCGGTGAGCACTGCTTCACGTATAGGCTGGACGAGATTCTGCTCTTTGAGCTTGATCATACCTGCCCCAAACGCGCCTACGCCGGGTAAGATGATCTTGTCCGCGCCTTTGAGTTCGTGTGGGGTACGCACAATCCGCATACTCTCCACGCCGAGATGATCAAGCGCGTGGATGACGCTGCGGAGATTGCCTGCCCCATAATCGATGACGGCGAGCATGGGATGAGTCCTCCAAACAAAAATCCCCGCTAGAATGCGGGGATTTGAGCGAACCAAACAAGCTAAGACCGTTCAGGCGCGTATCAACATCAACCCCGCTGTGGGACTGTTCAAATGATGATGCTGATGATGAAAGGTGTACATGTCAACGCCCGCTTCGGGTTAGGATTGCGGCAGTATAGCGGCGGGTGGGGTCTGTTGTCAACATTCTGGCAAGCGCTACAATCGCTGACTGACACAAGCAGAATGCACACGATGGGGTAGGGCATGCAGCAGTTTGTCATCGAAGGCGGTCACCGCCTATCAGGAACGATCAAAGCGAGTGGAAACAAAAATGCGGCGCTCAAGATGCTGCCTGCGTGCATGTTGACAGATGAGCCTGTCATTCTGCGAAACATGCCAGATATTGGCGATGTGCGAACCTTGATCGAAATCATGCGTAAGCTCGGCGTCGACATTACATGGCAAGATTCGTCAACGCTGCGCGTCCATGCGCAGAATATCACTTCAACGGCGATTGACGCCCAACTAGCCGGAAAGCTTCGCGCCAGTTTCGTAATGGCTGGTCCAATGCTTGGTCGCATGGGAAGTGTTTATCTCCCTGTCCCCGGCGGTGATGCCATTGGCGAGCGGCGGTTGGATATGCATATTCATGCGCTGCGCAAGCTTGGCGCAAATGTGACGTATGAAGGCGCTGCGTTCACGATACAAGCGGACAAACTGTGCGGCGCGGATATTCTTTTCATTGAAGCCAGCGTTATGGCGACCGAAAACGCGATCATGGCTGCGGTGCTGGCGAAAGGCACTACGATTCTGCGCAATGCCGCCAGTGAGTTGGTGAGTTTGGGTGCGCAGATTGACGGAATCGGGTCGAATCGACTGACGATTACGGGCGTGGATCGGCTGCACGGCGGCGAAGCGCGCATTGGCGCGGATTTTATGGAAGTGGGCAGCTACATCGGCGCAGCCGTGATGACAGGCGGCGATGTGCTGATCCAAGAAGCTGATCCACAGCACCTTGATATTATCGCGCTGGTGTATGAACGCTTGGGTGTTCGCTGGGAAGTGCGCGGTCAGGATATTTTCGTCCCGTCGTCGCAGCCGATGACGATTGTTCCTGACTTAGGCAATCGGATTCCGGTGATTCGCGCCCAGCCTTGGCCCGCTTTTCCTGCTGACTTGATGAGTATTGCACTCGTGATTGCAACACAGAGCGCGGGGACTGCGCTTTTTCATGATTGGATGTACGAAAGCCGTTTCTTTTTCACCGATAAGCTGGTGCGCATGGGGGCGCGGATTACGCTCTGCGATCCGCACCGGGTGCTTGTACAGGGTCCCGCTGCACTGCGCGGCATGGCGAACATCACCAGCCCGGATATTCGCGCAGGGATGGCGCTCCTGCTCGCCGCGCTTGCGGCGAAAGGCGAAACGCGCATTGCCAATATTCACCAGATTGACAAGGGATATGAGCGCGTCGAAGAAAAGTTGGTTAGCTTGGGCGCAAACATGGTGCGGATCAACGTTGGTGAACTGCCTGAAGAGATCGGTGCGCTCCTTTAGGGTTTGCCGTGTGTGCGTGCGCCGCGTACCCGCGCATCACCTTCGCGCCGCGTGATGCCGAGCGTGTCCAAATATTCAAGAAATGCGATTGCGTATTTGCGCGACGTGCTGAAGCGATCCCTTACTTGACTTGCGCTCACGCTCCCGAATTTGTCGAGCATGGCACTGATACCGGATACCATTTCGTCAAACACGCCGCGTGAAAAAATGACATCCTGACTTACCTGCACGATGTCGCCAAGCTCAATCAGAGCATAGAGGACATCCTCACCGACCAGCGCAGCAGCATCTCCCCATGAAGGGGGCGAGAACGGTGAAGCCTGAATTTGTGCCATAAGGCGATCAACAGCGCTTTGTTCTGTCGTAGAGAAACGAATGACATGATCGGCACGACGCACAAATCGCCCATCATAGGCAATATCACTCACCGTCTCTAGTAGAACATTCAGTGAATTTTGCTTGATTCCCAAGCGACTGCGGAGTTCCTCACGGGGCATACCGCCTTTGAGACGACTGGTTTGATGGAATTGTTCAAGCGCGTTGTGCAGTGCGCGGACGAGTACTTCCCATCGTGCATAGGCTAAGAATGTCCCATCGCTGAATTCGATGAGCAGGTTCTCTGCCAGCGCCGCCGAAACAGCCGCATTAAAGGTCGAATTGTCAAAATCGGTTCGCTGCTTCAGCGCTGCAAGTTTGAGTGGTTCCGGCGTGTCTGCCGCTTGCGCGAGTCGTTGGGCAGGTGTTCCTTGCGCACGCAGCCTGAGGCGTTCAATCACATCGTCTTGAAAGCGTTTCCACTTGTCGCCGGGATGTGGATCAACAATCACACCGCCGCCGATTGTTTCGCCGGGGGAAGGGTAGCGCACAATAAACCGATCTCCTTCAACAGCAGCAATTGGCGCATCCAACTTCAACTGAATCCATGCTTCTTCTCCGGGGGGGAGGTCGTCATGGGTAAGGAGACGAACTCGCCCGGTGGTTTCGGCTGTGCCGACGAACACCTTCACTTCAGCATTATGTTTGAGTGAGCGTGATGCGTCGGGCAGATGGCGAAAGCGCACATCAATCAGCGTAGACGCGACAACTGCTCCCGGACGGCTCAAAACACAACCGCGTTGGAGATCGTTTTTTTCAATTCCACTAACGTTGATCGCGGTACGGCTTCCGGGAAGCGCAGCATCGACCGTCTGACGATACGATTGTAAGCCGCGTATGCGTCCGCGCTGCCCGCCGGGCTGCTGTTCTACTTCGTCTCCCTGCTTGAAAATGCCTCCGATCAGTGTGCCCGTGACCACCGTTCCAAATCCGCTCATCGTGAAAACGCGGTCAATTGGCAGTCGCGGAACCGTTCCGCCGAGGCGTGCGGGTAGATCGTGGATCATCTCCGTAATTGCGTTAAGCAGGTTTGGCATACCTTCGCCTGTCAGTGCGGACACCGCGATAAGGGGGGCATCGGCAAGCGAGGTTGGTGCAACAGTTTGGTGGATTTCATCCTCTAGCAGGTTGAGAAGCTCCGCATCACCGCCGAGTGTATCGATTTTCGTGAGGACGATCAGCCCGTTTTTGATGCCGAGTAGGTCGATAATGGCGAGGTGTTCACGTGTTTGCGGCATGACCCCTTCATCGGCAGCAATCACGAACAGAACCGCGTCGATCCCGCCGATTCCAGCAAGCATGTTTTCGATGAAATCTCGATGACCGGGGACATCCACGACGCCAATGGTTTGCCCGTTGGGCAGCGAAAACCACGCGAACCCGAGATCAATTGTCATCTCGCGGGCTTTTTCTTCGGCAAGCCGATCCGGGTCAATTCCAGTTAGCGCTTTGACGAGGGTGGATTTGCCATGATCGACATGACCCGCCGTTCCGATCACGCGGTTCGGTAGGCGGGGGATTGAGTGTGAAGAAGTCATTATCGCTTATACGTGGCTTAAGGCGTGCCGTTGTTAGTTCCGCCATTTCCCGGAAGGGGTCCGCCGCTGTCATGGTCTGAGATCAGCTTCTGATAACGGTCGCGGTACATCTCAGCGCGCTCGCGTTCGAGCTTCCACAGACGGTTAATCGCATCTTGAAGCGGCGCGAAACTTGCTTGAACATCGGCAAGCTGTTTCGCGTAGCGTTCGAATTCTTTGTCGTGAAGCCGCCATACTTCGTCGTTTGAGAGGTTAAACTGCTTCCAACGTTTTTGGTCTTCACCGCGCCAGTCATTCCACTCGGTGCGGAAGCGTTCTTCGCTCAAGCGCTGCGATTCTGCGACTTCGTTGATGCGCCGTTCCAAGCGGTCGCCGATGCGCTGAAAGTCCTCAATGATGCGCTTCATTTCGCGGTACGCTTCCGCCCACGTTTCAAAGCGCTCCATGTTGCGCTGCATCGCGCTGTCTTGTTCGCCAAACTGCTTGATCAGATCCTCTACCTGCCGGTCGCGGTTTTGCAAAACCAGCGTTTGCTGGTCAATGAACTGCTGAACCCCTTCGCGGCGCTCACGTTCACCATTTTGGACTTCCGTGATTTTGCGCTCATTGCGGAGCGAGAGGTCTTCGATTAACGACAGTTTTGGTTTGATGCTCTCAAGCGCCTTGCGGAGTTCAGGAAGTTCGGATTCGAGTTCACCAACACGGCGCGAGTCTGAACGGCGCTGTTCCTCAAGGAATGCCAAACGGCGATCCGGGTCTTCCATGCGTTTGAAAAGTTCATCAACGCGCTGCTGCAAGAGTGCGACCGTCGTCGCAATCCGGTCTTTTTCGGTGCTGATCGCGGGAAGTTCGGTGGTTTGGCGCTCAAGCCTGCTCAGTTTATCCGTAAGTTCGCGCACTGGGCGCGTGATCGCATCACGCGCGAGTTCATTTCGTCGTTCAAGTTCACGTTCGGCGGTGAGGCGCTTGGCTTCAAGGCTTTCCACCAACTGCTGCATCTCTTTACGCAGTTGATCCGCCATTTCATTTTCACGAGCACTGCCAGCAAGCTGTCCGCGCAGGGTTGTCTGCTCACTTTCCATCCCGGTGATCCGGCGGGTGAGCATTTCCATCGCTTCTTGCTGCTGTGCAAGACGTTCTTGAAGTGTGGCAATCGTCGCCTTATCACGGCGGCGTTCTTCGTCGAGCCATTCGATTAAGCGCGCCGCCTGATTGATGTCCATCATCTTGTTAAATGTCCTTTTGAACTCTGCGGCAGACACGCGGCGATTATAACACAACCCATCGTTGGCAAAACGGTTTACAATGTCAAAGTCTCAACATGAGGATTGGATGACGATGTATCTCGACCGTGAGCAGTTGGAGCTGCAAGAGCAAGCGCGTTTAGCGCCTTACGCGCTGTGCAGCCGCCAGAGTAAGGGGCGGCAGTATCCTCAAGAAGAACCGCGCTACCGCACGGCATTTCAGCGCGATCGTGATCGGATTATTCACTCGGCAGCGTTCCGCCGCTTGGAATACAAGACGCAGGTCTTCGTCAACGACGAAGGGGATTACTACCGCACGCGCTTGACGCATACACTGGAGGTCGCGCAGCTTGGGCGAACAATCGCGCGCGCGCTTCGCGTCAACGAGGAGTTGGTTGAAGCGATTTGTTTGGCGCATGATCTTGGTCATCCGCCGTTCGGTCACGCGGGTGAAGACACGCTCAACGAACTTATGAAGAATCACGGCGGGTTCAATCACAATCATCAGAGCTACCGGGTTGTGACGGAGTTGGAGCGGCGTTATCCGTCGTTTCTCGGCTTGAACCTCTCATTTGAGACGCTGGCGGGACTTGCTAAACACGAGACGAATTATGATCTCAGTCATGCCGCTGGACTTGATCCGACGCTGCGCGGGAGCATGGAGGCGCAGGTCGCCAATTTCGTCGATGAACTCGCATACAACGCCCATGATCTCGATGACGGATTACAGGCGGGGCTGCTCGTCCCGCGCGATCTGGATCAGCTTGAAATTTGGCGAACGTTGTGTGACAGATTGAATTGGCGCGGCGATATTGTTGATGAAGTCACGCGGCATGTATTTATTCGTGAACTGGTTGGCTTACTGGTTGATGATGTGCTTCAAACGACCGCTGTGCGCCTTGAAGCGCTCAACCCGCAGTCGAGCGAAGACATTCAGCGCCAACCGGGGAACATTGTTGGTTACAGCGAATCAGTTGCGCGTATGAATCGGGCGCTCAAAGCGTTTTTGTACGAGAATATGTACTACAGTTTCCGTGTGGTGCGCATGAAGAAACGTGCTGAACGGTTCGTTGAACAAATATTCGGTACGCTGCTTGCCGATCCCCGTCAGCTGCCACGCGAACAGCAGCAAGATATCGAGCGGCGCGGCGTGCATCGGGTAATCGCGGATTATATTGCCAGTATGACCGATCGTTCAGCTTTGTTAGAATACCAGCATCTGTTTGATCCGTTAACCAGACCGTAACAGGACACCCGTATGGCGAATGAAGTCATCCTGAATAATCGTTACCGCTTGGACGCGCAGCAGGGCGCGGGTGGAATGGCGGTTATCTATAAGGCGTTCGATCAGGAACTGCGGCGTACAGTCGCGGTGAAAGTGCTTCGCCCCAGCCTGACGAGTGACCCGGCGTTTCTCGCACGTTTCAAAAATGAGGCGCGCAGCGTCGCAAACCTGAATCATCCCAATATCGTCACGGT
>JAPKMU010000072.1 GCA_026645745.1 Anaerolineae bacterium
ATCCTCTGTGATCGCAGCCTCCGCGACCAGTGTCGGTGCAGCCTCCTCTGGCGCAAGCGTGAAGTACACCGCCACAAGCGGCACGGTCACGGTCGCAAGCAGCATCCACGCCCCCGCGAACAGCATCAGCAGTCCGCGTGATCCTTTCAAGCGCTGCGGGCGGAACAATTCCAGAATCAGGATCAGAATGCTGACCCCGACCGCGCCCAGTCCCAACCCTTGCGCCAGTGTGATCGCGCCGTAATCTCCCCCTTGCGGAGCAGCGCCATCATAAACGCAAGCGTTAAATCCCAAAAACCGACCTTTTCGGCTCGGCTGAACGTCTTGATCAAGTTGTTCAAAAATAGCAGCACGGCGAACAAAGCGCCCGCCGCGATCAGTAGGAGTGCCAAACGAATCTCCTCTTCAGCGCGTCATCCTGTTTATTGTACGAGGAGAACCCGGCGAAAGTCGTAAAACTTAGAAAGCGTTAACAGCGCCGCCGCTCATCTTGCGTTAAACTTGCGCGCTTGTCGCATCTGGAAAGGTGTAACTCCAGCACATATGAAAAGGAGTCTTGCAGTGGCATCCAGTCTGGATACCCTCGCCGTCAACACGATCCGCACCCTGTCGATTGACGCGGTGCAAAAAGCGAACAGCGGTCACCCCGGCTTACCGATGGGCGCTGCGCCGATGGCGTATGCGCTCTGGGCGCGTCATCTGCGCCATAACCCGCGCCACCCCCATTGGGCAAATCGTGATCGCTTCATCCTCAGCGCCGGGCACGGTTCGATGCTGATCTACAGCCTGCTGTACTTGACGGGTTATGACGTCACGCTTGACGATCTCAAGGCATTTCGACAATGGGACAGCATCACCGCCGGACATCCCGAAGTTCACCTGACGCCCGGCGTTGAGACGACAACCGGACCCCTTGGGCAAGGTGCGGCGAACGCGGTCGGTTTCGCCCTCGCGGAGTCCTTCCTCGCCCAGCGCTACAATCGTCCCGGTTTGAACCTCGTCGATCACTACACATTTGCGCTCGTCGGGGATGGCGATCTCATGGAAGGCGTGAGCGCCGAAGCCGCTTCGATTGCCGGAACGTGGAAGCTCGGCAAGCTGATCTATCTGTACGACAGCAATAACATCACGCTCGACGGCGGCACGGATATGACCTTTACCGAAAGTGTTCGCGCTCGGTATGAGGCTTACGGCTGGCACACCCTCCGCGTTGACGATGGAAACGACATCGACGCGATTGACGCAGCGATTCAAGCCGCCAAAGCCGTCACCGATCAGCCGTCACTGATCGAGATCAAGTCGATCATCGGCTACGGCAGCCCGAACAAGCAAAATACCAGCGAAGCGCACGGGTCACCGCTCGGCGCGGACGAAATTCGACTCGTCAAAGAGGCATACGGCTTCCCGCAGGAAGATTTCTTCGTCCCCGGCGAAGCGCTGGAGCATTTCCGCACAGCTATCGAGCGCGGCGCGGATTACGAAGCCGAATGGAATGCGCTGTTCACGCGCTATCAAGCGGAATACCCCGAACTCGCCGCCGAATGGGAGCATGCGATCAAGGGTGAACTCCCGGACGGATGGGATCGAGAATTCCCGCTTCAGTTCCCGGTTGAAAAGAAAGTCGCTACCCGCAACGCCAGCGGAACAGCGCTCAACGCGATTGCCAAATACATCCCCACCATGATCGGCGGGGACGCGGACTTAGCAGGCAGCACCAAGACGCTGATCAAAGGCGCGGAGCATACCGGGCACGGCAAGACCGCCGGTCGCAATGTGCGCTTTGGCGTGCGCGAACATGCGATGGGCAGCATCGTCAACGGGCTGGCACTGCACGGCGGAATCATCAAACCCTACAGCGCAACGTTTCTCACTTTCAGCGATTACATGCGCCACGCTGTTCGCATCGGCGCGTTGATGGGCATCGCACCTGTATACGTGTTCACGCATGACAGCATCGGCTTGGGCGAGGACGGTCCGACGCATCAGCCGATTGAACATGTCATGTCGCTGCGGTTGATCCCCCAGTTGTATACATTCCGCCCGGCGGACGCGAACGAAACCGCCGCCGCATGGAAAACCACTATGACGCTCGACAAACCTGCCGTCCTGATCTTCACCCGTCAAGATTTGCCTGTACTGGACGGCAACGGAATCGGCGGCGTGAATGCGATTTATCGCGGGGTCGAAAAAGGTGGCTATGTGCTTGCCGAAAACAGCCCATCGCCAAAAGTGATCCTGCTGTCCAGCGGCAGCGAAGTTCACATCGCGCATGAAGCCTATCAACTGCTCGTCAATGAAGGCATCGCCGTGCGGTTGGTATCCCTCCCGTGTTGGGAGTTATTCGATCAGCAGTCTGTGGAGTACCGCGAAAGCGTCCTGCCGCCCGATGTGACCGCGCGCGTGAGCATCGAAGCCGGGGTGACGCTTGGTTGGCAGAAATATGTCGGCTTGCGCGGCGTCACGATTGGGATTGATCGTTTTGGCGCGAGTGCGCCGTACCAGCGCATTTACGAGGAATACGGGCTGACCGCAGCCGCCGTTGTCGCTGCTGCCAAGTCGCAGCTTTAAGCGCCGAGTAAAGGCGCAAAGGCGCAAAGAAAATCATCGCGTCTTTGCGCCTTCGCTTTGTGTTCTTTGTGGTTCAGACTTGGGTTTATGGCTTGCGCGCTTCGACATACACGACAGCATTGAGTCCCGTCGTATCAATCTGCGGCTGCACCTGAGCGCGAATCGTCATCCGCTCCCCCGGCGCAATCATCTGATTCTGAAATTGGAGCACTTGATACCCGTAGACGTAACCTTGACTATCTACCAGTGTGATCAGTGCGCGGTTGAGCATCAGCGCCATGCTCGTGCCGACGAGTTCGGCGCTCACCTGCCGCAGTCCGCCGTCATCGCTCATGCGGATATCATCCACCGTGAGCGGCACAACCGAGGGATCATGATCGGGTTCGCCGCTGTCCAGTGATACGGAGACGCTGGTTACTTCATCCACGCTCACAGGAAAGTCCACACGGTAGGGTGCGAACCCATCCGGCAGGATCACGGTTTGTTCGATCGCGGCAGTGCGCACGATCTCACGCTCCCCTCTCAGCAGCATCCGAATCCGAACGCTCACGCCGTTGATCGCCGTCGCCAGTGGATTATCAACCCGTCCCAAGCAGCGGGTCAGCGCTGCGGAGATCGCGTAACAAATGGGTGGGGTCATCGGAATGGCGGCAATCTGCGCAACTGGTGATGGAAGGGGTGGAGAACTTGGGTAACCGCTGCCGGGAGCAGAAGTGCGAATGGCTGTATTGACTTCAGGCGGTCGCGGCGAGTCGGTCGGAATCGCCGGGACGACGATCCGCCCAACCGTCAGCGTCACTTGAGGATACCCCGTGGGGGATGATCGTGTCCCTGAATCAGCGATGATTGTGCAGCCCACAATCCACAGCAGCATAAACGCTGCAATGGTGAGCAGAACAATCAGCGGTCGCCAATCGATCTCGATCATGAGCGGGAAAAATCCCTCAATATCCGACTTATCCCACAGTATACTCTCATCCAGTCATAAAAGGGTAAGCCAATTTGGGAGAATCTGACAAATGGATCAAACGCTTGAAATAGTCGTCGGTGAGGAGCTTTTGAGGCGGAATTGGACGGTCAGCACGGCGGAATCATGTACAGGCGGCTTGATTATGCACCGTTTGACGAATATTGCCGGAAGCAGCCGCTATGTGGTCGGTGGATTGGTCAGTTATGCCAACGAGGTCAAGCGTGATCTGCTGCATGTGCCGCAGCACATTCTGGATACGTTCGGCGCGGTGAGCGAAGAAACCGCCCGCCAAATGGTGATCGGCGCATTGGGGATGTTCGGGACGAACATCGCCGCCGCCGTAACCGGAATCGCGGGACCGGGCGGCGGCACACCGTCAAAACCGGTCGGATTGACCTATATTGGGGTTGGATTGAGGGAAGGTGAACCTATCGTCCGCCGTCATATATGGAACGGCGACCGCGAGTCGATCAAAGCCGCGAGTTCTGATGAGGCGCTGCGCATGCTTCTTGAACTCCTCAAATCTACAACATAACGTATAAAATGACTTCACCCTTCTTTACAGAACACCACAAAGAAGGGTGATATTTAGCAAGCATATTGCGGAATAGGTAAAAAGCTCCACAGTATCAATGTGCGAACATATAGATATCATTGTGTGACGAATCACAATCATTGTTATCTATTTACAGCAACCTTTACTGTATAACCCATCATGAGTTTTAATTACCTCTTTCAGTGTCGTTATGTTTTACATACATGTAAAGTGCTCACTTAATTAAGTGACACAATATCACATTTATGCGTGATAGCCCATTATCATATCCTCCCTACGCGACTTAAGCGCGATTCCCTAACCCGCTGTCACCCCGCCGTCGATTGGGAGCGCGTGCCCGGTGATATACGATGCCTGATCGCTCGCCAGCCATACGACCGCCGCCGCTGTTTCGCTTACGTCGCCTAGGCGTTTCATCGGGCTGGCGCTGATCGTCATCTCTTTCATGACTGGCGCGGCGTCGATCATCGTTTGCACCATAGGCGTATCCGTAAAGTATGGACAAACCGCGTTAACGCGAATACGATGCTTCGCCAATTCCAGCGCCGCTGTGCGCGTCAGCCCGATCACGCCGTGTTTGCTGGCGCTGTAAGCCGCCGCCATGCGAAAACCACCCAGCCCCGCGACCGACGCCATATTCACAATCGCGCCGCCGCCGGATGCAAGGATCGCTGGGATTTCATATTTCATTGAGAGCCATACACCCTTCAGGTTGACGGCGATCACTTGATCCCATTCCGCCTCGCTCTTTTGATGGATCGGGGAGAGATCGCCGCCAATACCCGCGTTGTTAAATGCCACATCCAACCGCCCGTATTCCGCAACAGCATGCTGAACAAGCGCCTCTACGTCTGCTGCTTTACTCACATCGGCGCGTAAAAAGATCGCTTCACCGCCCGCCGATTTGATCTGCATGACGGTTTCCGTTCCGCCCATCTCGTTAATGTCTGAGACGACGATCCGCGCGCCTTCCCGCGACATCAAGATCGCCGTTGCCCGCCCGATTCCTGACGCACCGCCCGTTACGAGCGCGGTTTTTCCCTCCAAAATACCCATCACATCCCCTCCACTATGGTCATTAAGAAATGAACATCTGTGCTATCGTCAAATGATAGGTTCTACGCCTCTATTGTCTATGAAACTGAAAGGAAAAACACCCATGCTCTCAGACCCGCAGCTTGAGCAGCGCCCGCTGCGGCACTATGTTTCGATTCATGGCAAAGCCCGCATTCACGAGATGCCGCAACTTCTCGGCTCCATGTTCGATGAGCTTGCGGAGTGGATCGAGCGGCAGGGCGTTGTGCCATCCGGCGCACCGTTCATGCGCTATAACGTCGTCGATATGGAAAACGAGTTGGAATTTGAAGTCGGTCAGCTTGTGCCGGAAAACGTCCAAGGTGACAACCGCGTCCAAGCAGGGCAGATGCCCGGTGGTCGCTACCTGACAGCAGTCTACACCGGCGACAGCCGCCACTTGGTCGAAGCCACCGCACAGCTTCTGGAATGGGCAGAAAAGCATCATATCCAATGGAATGTGAATGGGAAGCGGTGGGCAGGGCGTTTTGAGTTTTACCTCTCCAATCCCGATGAAGAGCCGGATTGGTCAAAACACAGAACAGAACTCGCCTTTTTGACGGCATAAAACGCGGTTTTTCCCCTCGCAAGTGTTCGACAAAAGGTTGATCAAATCGAACACTTGTGCTATAATCATTACACGAAAGCGAGTGTTTCCGAGGGGAAAAATGTTAGCGCCAATCCTTGCGGTGCGCGATATAGATGCAAGCGTCACGTTCTATGTCCGCGCGTTCGGCTTTCACCATAATTGGAGTTTGCCGGATGAAGCGGGCGCAGTCGAGTGTGCAGCTCGGCAGGTCAGAGATTTTCTTCGGCTTGGTCGATGGGTTGGTCGCGCCGGGGGATGATGAGCGGCGGCGGGCGACCGGCTTTCTGCTTTTCATCGATCTCGACAAAGGATGCGGTTTCGACATCGACGCCATCTACGAACGCGCACGTCAGGCGGGCGCGGTGATCACGCGCGAAATTGCCAACCGCGAGTGGGGCGAACGCACGTTTCATTGTCAGGATCAAGACGGGTACACGCTCATGTTCGCGCAGCGCTGCAAAACCGACGTGCAAGCGCAAGCGGCATAGATGACAAAGGCGCAGCCTAAACGCGCTGCGCCTTCTGTTTAGAAAAATCCCCACTGAAGCACAATACGATCACCCCAGTACATTTCCTGCTGCCGCAGTGTTACGGACGTGTTCGCGTTAGGAAATGCCGTGAACTGGGCGCGATATTCTTCCGGCATGGTTGGGTCAAGCGCGGGGGTGTAATACATCCGCCGTTCGACATCCTGCCCACGCATCACTTCATCTACCGAACCTCCGAGCCATACATTCGTCGTCGCGTCAAACACTTCCCATCGTTCGTGAATCAACGCCTCGACCAGCGCATGATTCCCATGATCAACGTTGATTGTGCGATTCTCGATGCCCATCGCATCCAGAATGATGGACTGGGCGCTGCTGTATGTCCCACAGTGTGCGTTTGGCATCTCCAAAAAATCCATAAGCGATGCCGGAGAGTCGGTCGTGTTGTACGGTTTGCTGATGTGAACGAGATACATCGCAAACAGCGCCGCCAAACGCTCCGGATCCGTTTCGACAAGCTGATACGCCAGCCATTCACGATTCTCGTCAAAATACGCAATCACGCGTTCTGTGACTTCCTCATCGGTGGCGGCATCCCCGGCGATCACCTGAAGCGTCGGGATCTCGTTTCTTTGGATATAGGAATCAGGATGACGAATTGGGATCGGCTGTGATTCATACAGCGCCTTCACGACGAACGCGGTACACATCATCGTGAGCGAAACCAGCACCGCGTTGATCAGCAGTCGTCGGCGCTTAACCGGACTCTTCATCCTCCTGCTCCTCTCCCTAAAGCGTGATCAACTTGCTGATCTCGTCGTCGCTGAAGCCCGCCTCACGCAGCACATCAATCGTGTGCTCGCCGTGACCGGGTGCTTGCTGAATGGTAATCGTTTCTCCCGCGATGCGGATTGGGCTGTGCATGAATGGAATCCCCTCCGGCGAGACGGACAGCATCCCACGATCACGCACATGGGGATCATCCCCGACTTCGAGCAAACTGCTCACCCGTGTATAACAGCAGTCCGCATTCGCCAACACTTGATCCCATACGTCGGCGCTTTTCATGGCGAAAATTTGCCCAACCTCCGCGATCAAATACCGCTGCCGCGCCGGATCGACGTGATACGGGATCAAATCCGGGCGTTCGACGGTGCGGCAAAAATTCTCCCAAAAGCGTGCTTCAAGCGCCGCCAATGCCACATGCAGCCGATCTTGCGTCTGATACACATTGTAACACGCGAACCGTCCGCTCAAAATGCCGCGTTGATCCGCCTCCCCTGTGCGCGCTTCGGTGATCGCTTCCGTCCATGAATACGAGACAAACGGGATCGCCGCTTCGTGCAGCGAGATGTCTAAATGTGCGCCTTCGCCTGTGCGTTCGCGCCGGAACAGCGCCGCCGTGATTGCCGAAACTGCCGTGTAAGCGCCCCCCACATCCGCGACCTGCCCGCCGAGCGGCTGCGGATTTCCCATCTCGCCGATCATGCCGGTACGCGCGACATAATCGAGATCGTGCCCGCTCTCCAGCGCGTAAGTTCCGGTTTGACCGTACCCGCTGAGTGAGCAGTAAATCAAGCGCGGATTGACCGCCTTGAGGGTGGCATAATCACAGCGTAATCGCGCCGCCACCCCCGGTCGATACCCTTCTATGAGCACGTCCGCGCCCGCCGCCAGTTTATGCAGCGCTGCTTGTGCCGCTTCGGTCTTGAGGTCAAGAATCACACTGCGCTTATTCCGGTTGGTCAGATGAAAATATGCCCCCATGCCTTCGACCAGCGGCGGGGTGAGGCGGGCGTAATCGCCTTCGCCGGGAGGTTCAATTTTGATCACATCCGCGCCCAAGTCGGCAAGCATCAATGTGCAAATGCCGCCGGGCAGCAGACGGGTTAAATCAAGGACGCGAATACCAGCGAGAGGCGCAGTCATCGGGCGGCGATCTCCTTGTGTGCAGGAACGATTTTCCGCGCCGAGTATAGCGCCGTAACCAACGATTCGCCGCTGATCCTTGTCACAACCCGCGCAAGGGATTAGGATTCCGCACTGCTGCGCTTGCGCGGCTCATGTCCATCGAATAGGAATCCTATTGATGCAGAATCAAGACCCGCTTTCGACGCATACCGATGACACCAGCCCGATCCGGGCGATCACCGACCGCGATCTGCGCCGTGCCGAACCGATTCCCGCATGGCGGCGGTTGATCGGTGCGTTTACCCTGCTCGGTGCGTTGATCTTCACCGCTGCGACGGCACTCCTTGTCATCACTGCACCTGACAATTCGATCATCCCGACAGAGATTCCGGCGACAACCAACCCGGACAACGTCGCATTGCCGACGCTCACACCAACGACTGAAGTTGAACAACCCATCGTAAGCGACGCGACTCAAGCGCCGCCGCTGGTGAGCGACAACCCGATTCTTCCGACGCTCGATCCGGCGGCATATGCCGCGCTCCTGAATGCGCCGTTGGTATCCGTCGCTGATCAGCGTGACGCGCAAGACATCGCCATCAGCCGCGACATCTATGATCCGTTTACGTTCGTGCCGGATCGCCCGCGCAGTGAAGTCATTCAATATACGGTACAGCAGGGCGATACGATGTTCGGCATCGCCGAGCGCTTCGGCGTGACGGCTGAAAGCATCGCATGGTCGAATGACCGGAGCATCATCGGCGGTCTGCGTCCGGGACGGCAGATCAATATCCCGCCCGTAGACGGCGCATATGTGCAAATCTCGGTCGATACGACGATTCAAGAACTCGCGGATCGTTTCCAAGTCGAACCGGAAGCGATCATTGACTCCGAATTTAACGATCTATTCGGCTCATCCCCGGCGACGATTCTGCGACCCGGCGTGTGGGTGTTCATCCCCGGCGGTCAAGCGGAGGCAATCGTGTGGTCTGCTCCGGTCACGCGCACCGGAGGGAATGCGCAAAGCGGCGGCGCTGGCGCACAGATCAGCTTTGGCGTTGGTGAACCGGGAAGCTGCGGCTTAGTCGATAATCCCGGCGGCGGCGCGCAGTGGTTTAACCCGCTCCCCGGTGGGTATACGTGGATGCGCGGATTCACGTCGTATCATACGGGGGTTGATCTTGCCGTGCCGATTGGCACGTCCGTCGTCGCAGCGAACAGCGGCACAGTGATCTTCCGGGGTTGGAGCAACTACGGTTACGGTTACGCCGTTGTATTGGCGCACGGTCCGTTCACGACGGTATACGGACACTTAAGTTCGTTCAATGTGGGCTGCGGTCAGTACGTCAACGGTGGATCTGTGATCGCCTTCTCCGGCTCATCGGGGAACTCGTCTGGTCCGCACCTGCATTTTGAAATCCGCTACAACGACATCGTGACCGATCCCGCCGCGACGATGCCGTTCTAAAGAAGGACATCAACGCAAAGATGCAAAGTTCATTCTTCGCGTCTTTGCGTTAACTTCTTTGCTATTCTCTTTGTGTCCTTCGTGTTCTTTGTGGTTTGCCTGCTTTTCTCTCTGCGTTCTCTGCGTTGTATGGCGTTTTGACACTTTTTTCCCGCTCCTGCGTATAAGCTAATACATACCGTGAAACAATCAGGGTCGAATGAGCCATGACGACGTTATTCGAGCGAGTATTCGTAGCAGTTTTCGGGAAGACGGGCGAGAACATCATCGACTCCATCAATCGGAGCACCAGCCGCCTAAACGATTTCTTCTACGTCAAAGTGTTTGGACTGCCGTTCATCGTGCTGGGAGCGCGTCAAACGGGAAAAACCACGCTGATCGAGTGGATGCGGCATAATCTCCGCGATCTCGAAGAATTTCAGCCTGAACCCACCGCCCCCGGCGGCGACAGTGTACCGACGTTCAGCGCGAAATTGGGCGGCGAAGGCATGCGCCTTAAACCTGTCCGCGATGTCGGCGGCGAATATGACATGTGGGATACCGACTGGATCGATCTATTCCGCGAAGCACAGCCGCGCGGGATCATCTTCATGGTCGATCACACCGATGTGTTGGCGCATAAGGACGCGCTCAACTTCGTCATGAACATGATCGACGAAGAAATCGAAGCGAAGCGCAATATGCGCGCCTTCGTCCTGCTCGTCAACAAAAGCGATCTGTGGGGCGGCAAGTTGAGTATTGATGATCTGCTGCACAGCTACAGCAACGAGATCAAGCGCTTGAAAAATCAGGCGGCGCGCATCGGCTTCCAAACCTTCATCGTCGGCGGCAGCGTCACCGACGGCGTAACGCTCACAGGGGAGCCGCTCGGATCAACGCTGCGCAACTTCTTCAACGCCATTCGCCCGCGCCCACGCTAATCCTCACCCCCCGTCGCAAGCGATAGAGAGGGGGAGCAACGCACTTTCTTTCTCCCCTCTCTAACCAAAGTTTGGAGAGGGGGAGGGGGTGAGGACAGCTTTTCTGCGGTTCAACGAGGTTTTATGCAAACACTGACGCTGGATTACGTGCTGGAAGGTCGGCAGCGCGGGTATCAGTTCACCAGCCCGACGACAGGCGTCCCGCCGGAAATGCTCAAGCACATTTGGCGATCTGCCATGCCGCGCGGCAAAGCATGGGGCGATCCGCGTTTTCGCGGCGCAAGTTCGCTCAAGTGTTTCACGCTCGATGAAAGCGGCAGGGGACGTGTTGCCGCCTGCGAAGTAAGCGGCACAGATCAAGTCGATGAGTTGGGGCGAACGGGAATCCGCCGCGCACGGATTCACATCTTCACGTTTGAACAGCACGCCGCCTATCTCACGGCTCGCCTTGAGGCAATCCCGGCGGCGATCACCCAAGAGGCAGAGCGTAAACTCCGCTCACGCGATTGGGAACTCTTGTTCCGCAAACACAGTGACGCGCGCCGCCCCGCGACGTTGTGGAAACCGCAGACGATCCTTGTCAGCGACTACACCCCGGAAAAATGGCAGTTTGTCGAGGCGTGTTTGCTCCTGCTCGTCACGCGCTCGACATTCCTCACCAACTTGATCGAACTGACGCCGAAACTCAACCCGTTCGCGGATAAAGCGCTCGCATTCACCACACTTGCGCTTGACCCGGACGACGATGGACGGCTGATCGCGTTACCCACTGACCGCACCGCCAAAGGTATCCCGGTCATTCGGATTGACTGAGGGCGTTATTCCGTACTGATGCGGTATATGCTGATCCGAGAAGCTGTCAGTTCGCAGCCTTCTTCGCGCCCCTGTGTCATTCCGTCGCCAATATACTGGCTGATTGCCATGAACGTTTCGCCATCCGGCAGCCACACCACATCCTGAATCGACAAATACCCTCGATCAAGGTGAAGCGCCGCATCCGTCACGCTGTCGCGCACTGTGCAGTCTTCCACCGTGAACGGCGGCGTATCCATTGAAAGCAGACTGCTCATCACACCAGTTGTCGTATCAAATACACCGAGCAGATGGGCTTCATCAAGGGTTATCTGCATGGCGACAAAGCGCCCATCGTCGCTGGGGTACGGGATTCCACCTTGCGGCAAGAGATAGCTTTGAGTCAATGCGCCATCAGGCAAGCTGTACACGTTGAGCACAAACCCCGTTGTGGCGGCGTCGCCGGAAATTATCACGAACAACTGCTGAGACGCGGCGAAACCGTACCACAGGGTGTCATATGGCAGCGTGAATAACCGCGAACGCGAGACCAGATCGATCACATCAAGATCATGATCGTCCGACGCGACAAGATACCGGTGATCGGTGCTAAACGAAAGTCCTTCCATGTAGGGCGTGAACTCACGGAAGAATGCGCCCAACTGCGCATCAGCATCGGCGTTCCGCGTTGATTCGCCTGTTTGTGGGTTGATCGTATATGCAGCGGGAAGATCGGTGCTGTTTTCGTCCAAGATCAACTGCAAAGTGCCATCCGGCGCTTGAATCAATGTATTGCTGCTAAACAGGCGGAAATAATCGGGGTTCGGGTCATCAAATGTCGAAATCGGCTCTCCGATTCGCTCGCCTGTCACCGTGGAAAAACTGTGCAGCGTGTAATGTTCGCGGTAGAGCGATGTTGTCATCACCCACACGGCATCGGCATCCGGTTGGAGCAAAGCGCCTACCGATTCGTCAGACCCAATCAGGGTCTCGCTGATGAGGAAAAGAGAAGGAACATCTTCTTGTGCTTGAGCGCCGATCACGATCAGCACCAACAGTAAGCTGATAAACCACACACGTTTCGTCATGCAGCCTCCACTTATACCAGCAATCCTGCCATTATGGACGAATGGCGCAAAAAACGCAGGTTGCTTACCCCAACAGTGTTGGGTCAACCTTAGTGCAGTGCATTCACGCGGTAAATACGTAAGCGGTTGGCGGTGAACTCGCAGCCTGCTTCCTGCCCTTCGGCTGCGCCCTGCCCGATGTAGGCGCTGACCGCGACGAACGTGACCCCATCAGGGAGCCACACAACATCGCTGATCTGATGCCAGCCTGTAATCACATCCAATGAAGTGTCGGTGTCACCTTCGACCGCCGTGCAATCGTCAAGCGTGAACGGCGGCATCGCCTCGCTAAAAAGATTGCTGATCGCCCCCGTCTCCGAATCGATCACGCCGAGGATGGACTCTGACCCCGCACCGCTTGCGGCATTGAATCCTACGTACCGTCCGTCATAGCCGGGGAAAATTCGTCCACCCGCTTGAGTCGGGATACTGCGGAGCAGTTCACCTCCGGGAATGGTATAGATTTGCAGTGAGCTTTCGGTGCTGCCTGCCTCAGGAGCGACGAGCGCGTATAACCACACCCGATGACTGGAAAATCCCTTAGAGAGTGCTGCAAGGTGCAGTCTGAAGATTCGCCAGCCGACCTGCATATCGAACACCGTGACGGTATCCGCGTCACTCACTGCTGCAAATCCCTGATCAGAACTGAACACAGCCGAGCCGAGAACAGATGTATAGCGTGAAAACAGCGCGATGACTTCCGCGTCCGCTTCCGGATCGACCGTCGATTCGCCGGTTTCCGGGTTGATGATGTAGGTGACGGGATGGTCGAGAGCGTGCAGCACAAGCCGCAGCATGCCATTCGGCATGAGAGCAAGCGAAGATGAGAAAGGCGTAGAAAAAAGTCCACCGCCGGGGTCTTCAAACAACGACAGCGGATCGTCCAACGGTTCGCCCGTTGAAGTCGAGAAACTCCGCAAGCTGTAGTGAATGCGCGCATCATCGCTGAACACCACCCACACAGCCTCCGCATCGGGCTGAAGCGTCATTGCAATCGGGGTATCGAACCCCATGACCACATCTTGAATGAGAGTGAGTGTTGGAGCGTTCTCTTGTGCTTGAGCGCCGATCACGATCAGCGCCAACAGTAAGCTGATAACCCACACACGTTTCGTCATGCAGCCTCCACTTATACCAGCAGTACTGTCATTATGGGCGAACAACGCAAAAAACGCAGGTTGCTTACCCTGCGTTTTCCGTACCGTTTGTGGTTTAAGGTTGTTGGATTTAACTCAGCGCGTCTTCGCCGCCGTCCACGCGAATGATCACGCCCGTCAGCCAATCTTCGCTGGCGAGATACACCGCTGCCCGTGCGACATCCTCAGCCGTGCCGGGGCGCTGGAGCGCGGTATTCTTCTTCGCCATGTTATTCCACTGCTCGGTGTCGTAATCGTTCGGCTTGAGCACCGCGCCGGGGATAATCCCGTTGCAGCGGATCGTCGGACCGAGTCCGGCGGCAGTCACACGGGTGAGGGCGTGTAAGCCCGCTTTGCTGATGCCGTGATGTGCATAATCCACCCATGCGTCGGTCGCGCCTTTATCGAGGATATTCACGATCACGCCGCCCGCCGGGTCATTCTGATTCATCATCTTGACCGCGTGCTGCGTGAGCAGAAACGGCGCGGTTAAGTTGATCCGCAGCGTTTCTTCCCATTCTTCAAGCGTGACTTCCATCAAGGTGCGTTTCTGAAAATTCGAGGCGCTGTTGACGAGGATATTCAGCCGCCCAAAATCCTGCTTGACCGCATCCATCAGCGACTCGATGCCTTCAGGCGTGCTGAGATCAGCTTTGCACAATGAAGCATCTACGCCCAATGATTTGATCTCGCGCTGCGTCTCGCGCGCGACTTCATCCGGCGTAGCGGAATAATGCACCATGATATGCGCACCCGCCCGCGCCAGTTCCAGCGCGATCGCTTTTCCAACACGGTGCGCTGATCCAGTGACCAGCGCAACCTGATCTTGTAGGCTGACCCTCATGCGCACTCGCTAGTACGGGTAGGCGGTAGACGGAACGGCGAGGAGGAACAACAGCGCAATCGACGCGATCACAATCGGCAGCGCAATCGCAAACGCGAACAGCTTGTTATCCTCGCGCAGGTGCATATAGAATGCCATCACCAGCAGCGCCTTGATCAAGGACGCAATCGCCAACGGGAAGGTGCGGAAGAAACCAATCGGCATCACTTCCGCGATCAAGATTTCGAGCAGCGTCAGCCCGCCCAGAATAGCAAACACGAACGTGTAAATATTCGTGTTAAACGTGTACGTCCGCCCGCCCAACGTGATCACAACCGGCGAATCTTCATGATGCGCGATCTCCGCCTGCACCGCCGCCTGACTGGGCGCTGCATCAAGGCTTTCGATCGCTTCTTCAATCGCTTCGATGGGCTTATTCAAAGACGCTTCTTGAGCGCGTCGCGCATCGCGTTCTTCCGGCGTTTCCAACGCATGAAGGGCCTTCACCTCTTCCGGCACAACCTCATTGGGCATCGCCTCAACAGGCATCGCGCGGGCATCGCGCACCGATTCGCCCTGTACCTGTTCGAGCGGCGCATCCGGCGAGGTCGGCGTTTCCTTGGTTTCGGTGACTTTCTCTTCCGCTTCGTTCAGTTTTTTCTCAAGCTCGTCAGCCATTTGCACCCCCAAAATCAGTCGCGGCGTTTGCGCATCACTCAAATGAGATAAATCAACGTGAACAACAAAATCCACACCACGTCTACGAAATGCCAGTACAGCCCGAATACTTCAACACCGGAATAGCTCTTGGGACCGTAGCCGCCCTTCATCGCATGCCACACGACCGCCAGCGCCCAAATCACCCCTGCGATCACATGTGCGCCGTGAAATGCGGTGGGCGCATAAAAGCGCATCCCAAATTCGCTGCCGTAAATCGTGATGCCTTCATTGCTCAGAATTGTGTATTCAACGCCTTGCAGCGCCACGAACACGAACCCTAAGAGTGCCGTCAGACTAATCCAGTTGATCAGCCCTTTGCGGTTGCCGCGCTTGATCTCGCGCAGACCCATCACCATCGCCCAACTGCTTGCCAACAGAAGGAAGGTGTTCAAGCTGACGAGGAACAGCCCGGAGGCTTCGTGAACTTCCTTGACGACTTCTTCGTTGTTGACGCGGAAGAGGACAAATGTGGCAATCAAAACGGCGAAAATCACCACATCCGACGCCAAATACAGCCACATGGCGAACTTGACGTTATCAATCCGCGTGGGCGATTCAACGCGTTCCGGTTGAACCTTCACAATATCGCTCATGAACCTTCCCCCAAAAAATGTTCGGCGGGAACAACTGGCACAGTCATCCCCGCCGATGCAGCCCCACGACTGACGATTAGCGCTGGAAAAGCCAACGCGGAATCCCGCGCAGAATGAACAGAGTCACCCGTGCGCCAGCGCCAATAAACCACACCACCCACGACGGGCGCACGATCAGCACCGCGACCAACAACGCGTTGACCAACGAGATCATCACGCGGTTGTTCAGGATGCCCATAATGTACAAATTGAACGGCTCGTTGATCACCAGCCCAATCGCCACTTCGTAGAAGATGAAGTAGAGAATGCCGAACAGGAATAGGATCAACGCCCAGACTTGAATCAACGCGGGAACAAATGCCGGACGCGCCACGAAGATCACCGCCAACACGGCGAAGATTAGGCTGAACGGAACAATGTAATCCGGCGCGTGCGAGATCGTCGCGGGCAGCAGCATCGCGTTAAACAGGAAGTAGACGATCACAAATGTGACGACCGCCGTGATCAACATCCGCAGCGTCGGCGGAAGGCTGATCGGGTTGGTGCTGGCGGGCGGTTCACCCGCTGTCAACAGCGCTGCACCTGCCGGAGCGCGCCCTTGAATCAAGCCGCGATTGATGGTGGTGAACAACCACGCTAATCCGCCGCCGAATACCGCCAGCGTACCGATCATGACGATCATAAAGACCGCGAACACGACCAATTCGCTGACGACGACTTCGCGCCCAAAGATTTCCATCACGAACGTGCCAATTGTTTGAACCGATCCCATCGGGTCATCGGTGACTTGCAGGGTGAAGCCGCCGGGGATCAGCGCGAAACCCCACGCCGCACCGAATACGACCAGCACGAGCGTGGACACCGTCCACACCGCCGAACCGAGCAGCGAAGTCGGGGAAGCGGGAGCAGAATCAGGTTCGTGATGGGCTTCGTCGGCGTGTTCAGCTTCGTGGGCGCTGTTTTTCGGATCAAAACCGCCGATGCCCCACACAAAAAACGCGGCGGTAAAAAGTACGGAGACGACAATCCCCGCGCCTACATCCCATATCGGATCAAGGTTTTGTAGGAAGCGAAGCACGATGACGATGAGTGATCCGAAGAGGAATCCCAGAATCGCCATCGGGATCGCGCGGCTCAGTCCGGGTTGCATAGAGGCGGTTCCCTTTCTTTCTGTAAGCAGTCAAAAGTCGAAAGCAGGCATTCGCTCGGTTGCAAACGGCTTCTAACTTTCGCCTTTTACCCTTAAATGATGTACAGCACAGTATAGAACATTATCCAAGCGACGACGACAAAATACCACATTTTTGCCGCCGCTTCTACCATCCAGTGACGCGTCGAGTCATACATGCCGTGACGAGCATTTGTGTACACCTGCATCATGATCCACCCGATCACGAACGCATGCACCGCATGAAACGCCGTCATCATACGGAACATCATGCTGTACTGCCCGGTGAACGGTACAGCCAA
>JAPKMU010000073.1 GCA_026645745.1 Anaerolineae bacterium
TGTCATAGTCGCGGGTATGCGCGAAGGCTTTGATGGCAAGATCGCGCCGCGTCGCCAAATCAACTTGACCGGATTGCTCAAGTTGTTTGAGGATGAGGTCGTAATCTGTAGGGGAGCAGACCACAATCACGCGGATGAAGTTTTTCGCTGCGCCTCGGATCAAACTGACGCCACCGATATCGATTTGCTCGATCGCATCCTGAAGCGAAACATTGGCAGCACTGACAGTTTCTTGAAACGGGTAGAGATTACAGACAACCATGTTAATCGGCGCATAGCCGGCATCGCGGAGTTCGGCGAAGTCCTCATCAGTATCGCGCGCCAAAATACCAGCGTGAATGGCGGGATGGAGTGTCTTTACACGCCCGCCGAGCATCTCGGGAACACTTGTGAGTTGATCAACTGAGGTCACGGGAAGCCCCGCATCGCGCAAGGCGCGTTCAGTGCCGCCGCTGGCAACAAGATCCCATCCATAAGCGACAAGCTGAGAAGCAAAACTCGCAAGATTGGTTTTGTCATGTACGCTTAGTAAAGCGCGTGGCATTTCGTTTGACCTTCTCAAGGATGTGGGAAAACAAAGCGTGCCGATTATAGCGCGCTGAGTGTATCTATCACGCAGTCCAATCTGATGATCCTTGCTCACAAATGGACTGCTTCGGTACAATCACGGTTTGAGATGCTCACACTGCGTTGTAGAGGGTATGATGGCGAATGTAGAACAGCTGCTCAAGCGGCGTGACGATGCAACCCGAACCCATTTGGAGCAGTATGCTCCGGTTTGGATCGTCGATCAAAAAGTGATTGAAGAAGATGAAGCGGTGCAGTTCAACGTTGTGTTTCAGCATAAGCTGTATGGTTGGGTGAACCGGCGCTACCGTTATGACGGCTTCAATGATGTGCTGTATCACAAAGGGCAACGCGTGATCAGCGAAGACGAAGCGGTTGCCATTCAATCGGGTGAGCCATATATCGCCGCTGTTGTCAATGACGTTCCGAATTCATATGGGGGCTGAGGCACAAGATGGGCGGCTCTGTAAATTGAACCGCCCATTAGCCTGTTTATCTGGCTACAGGTATCTGCTCTAGGCGCTGTCCACGATAGATGTAAACAAGTTCTACCAAAGACGTAACTACCCAGCCTGTTTGTCCTTGATACGTCACACGCAGCCAAACACTGTCAGCGGTACGTGCTTCAATGTGAAGCTGTGTGCTGTAGGGAATTGTGCCAATGACAGGCGCGTTAAAGTCCGGTTCGCTGCGCAGATTCGTGTTGAAACTCGTCTCAAGGCGAATATCGAGCGGCGCAGGGGTTCGCGTCGGTGTGGGGACGGCGGTGCGTGGTGCGCGGTCGATTACGATCACAGGCACTTGATCGAGACTGCCGTTCACCGACACAACAAAGAACGCAACCCATCCGATTTGACCCTCAAACGCGACCTGAATCCATTCACCGTCGTCGCTGATACCTGTAATATCTGCGACATTGCCGGGATTCATATAGCCTAAGCGACCAAATCCACTGCCGGGACCTAAGCGTACGTTGATCCGCCGGTAAGCAGTAATATAAGGGTCTCCGGTGGTGATTTCGTTTTCGCTCACAAATGGGAGCGAACCTCCAACCGGAGGCGACTGGGGATCACTCACTACTTGTAGGTTGATGATATCGAGCGCGTTCACATTTCCAGTGACGGTGACGGTGAAGAATGCGATCCAGCCTTCAATATCGCCAAACTGAACGAGCAGCCAATTATTCTCGCTGTCACTGCGACCAATCACTGGGACAATATCGCCGCTTTCAAGCTGACCGACAATATCAAACTGTGTCCCCGGTCCCTGTCGAACATTGACGGTGCGAAAAGCTTCGGCAGTAACGCTGGAGCCATCTTGCGCGGAAACACCCGCGTAGATTGCGACAAAAATGAGGACGAAGCACAGCAGACTATTGAGCAAACGCTGCATGGACTACTCCTTCGCTGAAGCTGCATCTTTCAAAGATACTAGAACCGATTGTAAACTGAAGCATTCAACAAGTCCTCTACGAAACCGTGAAAAAACAACCACACACACCACCTATTCCCGAACGTTCGCCCAACGCTTATCAACTCGATCCTTTAGAGGGTCTCGAAGCGCTGGCATTGTCTGAATTAAGAACCCGCTTTCCAAAAGGGCTGCGGATTGTTGACGCAGATCGGCTTGAATTCGTGTTGGATGGCGACGCCTCCCAACTGACACGCTTGAAGCTGTCGCAAATCGTATACAGCATTCAACATTATGCAATTCCGCGCCCAAAAGCGCTGTTGGGGGATGCGCATTGGCGGCGTTTGATCGCACAGGTCGAGTCGGTGATCAAGTTAAGTCCTCCGGGAACATTCAAAACGTTCACACTGGCTGCTGCTGGAACAGAAAGTAGTGTGATGCAGCGTATTCGCACCGAACTCGCTGCACGGATCGGTTTGGCAGAAGCCGAAAAGGGCGATCTGTGGATTCGTCTGCTCGCGTCGGCTTCGGGGCAGGGGTGGGATTCGCTTGTGCGCTTGACACCGCGTCCGTTGGCGACCCGATACTGGCGCGTATGCAATTACGAAGCCGCATTGAACGCAACCGCCGCGCATGCGATGGCGCGCCTTACTCAGCCAAGCGAAGATGATGTTTATGTCAACCTCGGCTGCGGATCGGGCACGCTTCTTATTGAACGTGCCGCCGCAGGACGCTTCAAGCACTTGATCGGAATCGATCACAATCCTCAACTTCTCGCATGCAGTCGGAAAAATATCGAAGCAAGCGGGCTAAAACCGATTACACTCATTCGTGCAGAGCTTCAACGCACGCCGCTTGCGGTGAGTTCCGTGAGCGCGATTACGGCAGATTTGCCTTTCGGTCAAAACGTTGGTTCTCACGAGGAAAATCAAGCGCTTTATCCTCCAATTCTGCGCGAAGCAGCGCGGATTGCGCGAACCGGTGCGCGTTTTGTGGTAATCACGCATGAGATTCGCTTGATGGAACAGCTCCTACGCGAAAGCGTCGATTGGACGGTCGAGGAGGAGCTGCGTATCACGCTGCGAGGGCTACACCCAAGAATTTATGTGTTGGTGCGCACCAACCAAACGAGCTGATAAGGCGCAAGTTCGATGTGGATCGGCGAAATAATCTTCGTTCCGCTGATTAAATCATCGGTTCCAATCGGATCGAATCCGTCCGCGTGAATCGCGCGAATATCGGGTGTCTGGCGATCTTCGGTGAAATTCGCCAGCACCAGCAAATGATCATGCCGCGTGTAGCCGAGGACATGTGGGTTACCTGTATCGATGAAACGTGTTTGACCATTTGCAAACATCGGCTTAGTTTTCCGTATTTCAATGAGGCGTTTGATCGACTGAAATATCCGCCCCTCAATCGTTGTCAGATCATGACGACGCGCATAGGCTTGCTCATTTGCGTGAGGGCGGTGCACCCAACGATTATCAGCGGCATGTTCCGGTACGTCTGCATAGTTGTAATCATTTAGCGTTCCAATTTCATCACCGAGATAGATCAGGGGGATGCCCCCGGCGCTAAGGGTAATTCCGAATGCCATGATAATGCGTGCAACCGCGCGTTCGATCCAGCCTTCATCACCAGATTCGAGCGCGCGTTCAAGTCCCGCTAACGAAGCTAATGTGCCGCTGATGCGCATATCGCCCGTTTTCGGGTTGTAATTAAAAGGAAGCCCTTTGGCGAACGTGCCCGGAAAACGGTCGGCATAGAACATATTGAGAAAGTGGCGGTGATCGGTGCCGTTGATCCCAACTTCCGCAGCATCCTCATCTGCAAAACCCCAGCCAATATCGTCGTGTGAACGCAGGTAGTTGATCCACGTGCAATCATCGGGAAGCTGAAACTGCTTATTCATCGTGTGGCGGAAGAAAAACGTCTCGCGCGTTGCCAACGCTTCCCAAATCGACACCATCATGATCGGATTGTACGAAAGTTGACACTCACGTCCGCTAATGTAGCTGCGGACATCACGCGGATGCACAATCGCCTCTGACTTGAACAGCAGTGCAGGAGCAGCGACCCGAACAAGCGCGTTCAGGGCTTGGATAATCACATGAGCTTCGGGTAGGTTTTCGCAGGTTGTTCCTAAACGCTTCCACACAAAAGGAACTGCGTCTAATCGTAGGATTTCGACCCCTTGATTTGCTAGAAACAAAATCTCGCACAGCATAGCGCGGAATACATCAGGGTTTTGGTAGTTCAAATCCCATTGAAATGGATAGAACGTCGTCCAAACCCATTTCTGAATATCATCCCGCCATGTGAAACTGCCGGGGGCTTGTTCCGGGAAAATTTCGCGCAGATTACGCTCATATTGATCGGGGATCGTGCGGTCATCGAACCACCAATAGAATGCTTGGTAGCGCTTATCACCTGCAATCGCAAGTTTCGCCCAGTCATGTTCGTCGGACGTGTGGTTGAAAACAAAATCCAGCACAAGGCTGATACCGTTGGCGCGAAGTTCACGGGTAAGTTCGGCGAGTTCCTGCATTGTCCCTAGTGCAGGATTCACTTCGCGAAAACTGCTTACTGCATAGCCGCCGTCGCTGTTGAGTTCTGGTGATTTAAACAGCGGCATCAGATGGAGATAGGTAATTCCAAGTTCTCGAAAATATGGAATCTGTTCTCGAATACCTTGCAGGGTATCTGCGAAGCGATCAACGTAACAAACCGCGCCCATCATTTTCTCGGATTGATACCAGAGCGGCTGTGCCTCGCGTTGACGGTCAAGTGTAAGGAGATCGGCGGGGCGTTCAAGCGCGATCAGGGTCACATCGTGCAGCAGTTGTTCGAGGTGGTAGAAAAAATCGTACTGCGCGCCGTAAAGCTCATACAGGAGCCGAAAAATGTCGGGGAAGTATTCGCGCAGCCGGCTAAGAAAGGAATCTCCCAACGGATGCACATCGGTTATGGGCTTCAGGCGGGGCAGCAGGCGCGCATAAGTAAGGTCGGCTTGTTCGGTAAGCCAGCGGGATGACGGCAGCATGATCGTGTCCTATGGTGAAAGGTGTGCTAATTCAGCGAAAACGGTCCTTCTTCGCGGACACGTTCCGGTGCGAGCATCAGCTCAAGAAGTGTCGCTTCTTTTCGGTAATATGGGATGAGTTTTCGCACGAGTTCCAGCATTGTATCGGAGGCAAGCAGTTTTTGCTTCTCCGAAAGGGAAACGCGAAGGATGGACGCCGAAAGGAATCCCAACTCAATTGGGTTTGCGGGTAAGTTCTGCGCATCCACCTCAACATTTTCGGCGCGTACCAATAACCGGAAATAGCGTTCAAGCCATGGGCGCAGGCGATTGCTTGCGGCGATGACCTCCGGCGTTGGATCTGTGTCGATAGGTAGGGGTTCGACAATTCCTTGCAAATAGGGTTGTGATCGGTCAAGTTGCAAAATCCGGAATCGCTGATGCCCAAGAGCGACGATGTTCATGCGCCCATCATAGAGCCGTTGATGTTCAGTGATGCGCGCCGAGCATCCAATCGCATATGGATCTGCTTGAGCACCGAGACCGTCAACTTCAGACCCTTGCCGCAACGCAACAACCCCAAACGGTTCTTGATTTTCGATACAGCGCCCAATCATCAACCGGTAGCGTTCTTCAAAAATATGGAGGCGTACGGGTGTCATCGGGAACAGGACGGTATTGAGGGGAAATAGCGGAAGTCTAAACATCGCAGCGCCTCTGAAAGCAAGCTTTCCGCTATTGTAGCGATATTTCGTACAAATGCGCAGTCATTACGCATCTTCTCATGTCATGTGCTGATTGAGGTGTTTATCAAAACAGCGGCTCAAAACGTCTCGCATGACCAGTCGTGATAAGGGATGTTATCACTACCTAATCCGCTGCTGATAATGGAATGACCTCACACATCCAATCGAAATGGATTGAAGTCTGTTCCAACATCGTACACATCTTCGTTTTCTACTTTTTTCAAGAATCCAATGACTCGAATCGTGATTGGTGTAAACAGCACTTCAATTCCTACTTTGAACAAGTAGTTCGTCAACACCAAGGAGATAAACAACTCCCATGTGAACACACCCAACAGAGTCGCCATAACAAAGAAGACGATGGTATCAACAGCTTGACCCACCAACGTACTACCAATCGTCCGAGTCCAGAGGTATCGCCCCTTGGTCAACACCTTCAAGCGCGCCAACACATAACTGTTTGTGAATTCGCCCACAAAGTAGGCAAGGAGGCTGGCGATGGCTAAACCGCTGACACCGCCAAGAATCGCCCTAAAGGCTTGATCGCCTGCGTACCCCTGCCAGCTTGCCTCACCCGGCATCGCATTCGCCAACCAGACGAATAATGCCATAAGCGCGGTGGCAAAAAAGCCAAACCAGATCACACGCCGAGAGCGGCGGTATCCATAGATTTCAGTAAGAATATCGCCAAAAATATAAGCGATGGGAAAAACAAGTGTACCCGCATCAAAGACAAGCGCGACAGGACCGAGACTCATGCCGAGATCGATGATCTTTGCACTGCTGAGCAGATTACTCAACAGCAGAACAGTAACGAACAATGCCACGACAAAATCGTAGAACTTGTAATCCCGCTTCATGTGCCCTATCTATCCGTTTGCCCAAACTCTGGAATGCCTCTATTCTCGTCTTTGAGGTAGGATTTGCAATCATCAACTTTTCGGCGGTATGAGGCTGACCCCATGACCCAACGAAAGTATGCACTCGATTTTCGCAAAGAAGAGATCAATTTGGTTATGCAGCGCTGGTCGGCAGGTTTATCTTGCTCACTCATTGGTGTTGGGAGTGTTGGCAAGTCGAACCTGCTTCAGCATTTGACCGATCTGGAAGTTCAGAAATACCATCGCGGCGCAAAAGCAGATTTGTTTTATCCGATCAACGTCGATGCGAATCTTCTTGGCGCGTTTCCGGAAGAACCGACGGATGCTTTCCGTTGCTGGGCGGGCTATGAACTCCTTATGCACCGTTTGTATATGGCGCTCTACCCATTTGACATGCTGCCAGCAGAGGAAGCCCAGCGTTTTTATGATCTGTATCGGCTGCTGCAAGATGGGACGAACCCGATTTACCAATACATGGGACTGCGCTACTTCGAAATGGGTATGAGCCTTTTCTTTCGGAACAAGGTCAAGATTGTGTTCATGTTGGATGAATTCGAAGAACTCGTCGCGCGCCTACCCATAAAGTTTTTCCTCACCTTGCGAGGCGTGCGTGATATGTACAAACGCAGCCTGTTGTTCCTGACGTTTTCGCGCGAGCCAATTTCGGTATTGGTTGATCGGTACACGATCGATCCGCTCTTGATCGAGCCGTTCGCGGAATTATTCAGTGATGGAATCTTCTATATCGGTCCTTACAATGCAGCGGATAGTCAGGCGATGGTTGATGAATTGATGGCGCGACACGGAAAATCTTTTGCGCCAGTCGTGACACAAGCTATTCAGCGTGTCACCGGGCGTTACGCAGGACTTCTTCGCGCAGTATTCGCTGTGATGGATACCCTTCCAAACCTGAATTGGGGCGGCTCATCAGTGGATGTCCTTGCGGAAGCGTTGATCGCACGCCACCCAATTCGCTCTGAGTGTGCGACAATCTGGAAAAGCCTCACCCCTGCCGAACACTATGTACTTCGAGCGGCGGCGCATCTTGTTCCCTATCAAAAGACTGAGGAAGCCGAATTTACCGTATCCATGTTGGTTCAAAAGCGGCTACTTCAGGTCGATGCTGCGCAGCAGACATTATCGATTGAGCCGCCGATCTTCCGTCATTATGTCATGACGAATCCGGCATCCTAAATCTTATGGCATTCGGTTATGTGGTTCCCGCAGAAATGTATCGTACTGAAATTGTGGTGGTGAATTCCCGATTCATCAGCACAATTTCATATGGGAAATCAATCATCGAAAGCATGAGTGACGACGGTGAACCCTCTGGCACAGCCGGTCCACCCGTTTTAGCAGTTCTGCGCGGCGTTGATATTGGCGACACGTTGGTGATCGTCACACGCTATTTTGGCGGCACGCTGCTCGGCACAGGCGGGCTTGTTCGCGCTTACACCGAAGCGGCACAGGCGGGTTTAGCTGGAGTTCGCACACAGCGCAAGATTGAACGAAAGATGGTGGGTTTCGATGCACCTTACACATTTTATCAACCGCTCCACAAGCTGCTGAACGAATATGAAGCGGTTGATGTCGAAGAAACTTTCGCAGGGGATGTCACAATCACAGCACGCTTCCCAGTCGATAACATCGAACCTTTCATCGCGCATGTGATTGACCTTACGTCGGGTGTTGTTCAACCCGTTACCTTAGAGTAACGCTTTCTACTGTCCCGGCTGCACAACATTGTACGTACAGGAGTAGTAGGCATTTCCAATCACGACGCGGAAATCGACCGTGCGATTCGGATCAGGCTGTGGGATCACATTCTCATCACTCACGCGGAGTGCCGCCTGTAGGGCTGACAAGCTGCTTCCCTTTCGCTGCCCTGTATAGTCGTAGATCACGGTGTTCTGTTGAAATGGCGCGTTATCTGTCGAAATACGCGGTACGAAGCCTTCCCACGCCAGCCGATCTGCCGCTACCTGTGCGAAATCGGTAACGCCGCTGGCGTTGACGATTTCCACGCTTGCGTGTTCGCGAACAAGATCGCTTTCGGTCGGCGGCAGCATCATCTGGCGCTCAAGCGCGGCGATTGCCTCGCGTTCTGGCAGGAGAATACTTTGCCCGTCGGCAGATTGCCCAAACCGCACATGGATATTAGCACGGAATGTGTAAGCGGCAATCTGGCTTGTATCAACAGCAGCGGCGAGCGGCAGGTATCCGGCGATATCTTCGACTGTCAAATCGGTCATCACCAGTTCTGTCACCTGTGGGAATACATCAGTCATCTGATCCCATAAGTTCAAGCTGCGGATGCGATGCCAGATCGCACGCAAAATCACCTGTTGACGGCGACCGCGATCAAAATCGCTGCTTGTACGACGGCTGCGCGCATACCACAGCGCAAGATCGCCATCCATTGTGTGAACGCCGACTGGAAGCGTGAACATTTCCCAGTTGTCTTCGACTGTTGGATCAAGCTCTGGTGAGGTCAAGCGCCAATCCTCAATTGCGCAGTCTACCGAAACATCTACCCCGCCTAGATCATCAATTAAGCGGCGGAAGCTGGCAAAATCGACGCGCGCGTAATGATCGATTTCCATTCCGAGGTTGTAAATCAGAGTTTCGCGCAGCAGCCCTACCCCGTCGCCATTGGTGTTCATCCCGGTTGCATATGCCGTGTTGATCTTATTCATGCCGTGACCCGGCACATACACCCAAAGATCACGCGGGATAGATAGAAAAGATGCCGTTCCGGCTGTCGTATTGACCGATACGATTATCAACGCATCTGTACGTCCGTTATTGTTTGGGTTTGCTGTGTCCGCACCCATTAATAAGAAATTGACGATCTCGTACTCCCCTTCGTCAACAAGCGGCATAGCATCAGGAATCTGCTCATCTTGCCGGGCGTGAACTGAAGGGATAATCAATAAGCTCAAGCTGCTCAGCAGCCATAAAAGTCGGAAACGCATCATCAGTCCTTCGTTGCGCAGTTGTAGTCTATGTTCCCATCGTCCGTCCAAATGCCGAAAAACAAAACGACGGGAACACCACGCTCTTGCGTCGTCATCCCGTCGTTTGTTAGGCGTACCGAATTGGCAGCTATTCTTGAGTGCGATAGGTGTTGATCAAGCTCAGCATGCTGCGGATTGCCACTGGTTTGCGTACATACCCATTACACCCCGCCGCCAGATACTGATCAGCGTAACCGAGGTTGTCGTAGGCAGTAATGGCGATGATCGGCTCTTGAACGCCCTTCTGCCGAAGAAGTCGCGTCAACTGCAATCCATCAATCGCCCGATTCCCAAGGTGCAGATCCATAAGGATCAGATCGGCGGAACTGGGGGCAATACTGGCGAGTGCCGTTTCGGGGTCATTGTACGTGACAAGCTCATCTTCATTCATATGACAGATTCGCTCAATCAATGCCACGTTTGCGAGGTTGTCCTCAATATAGATGATGCGCATTATCCATCCTGATCTGGCAGCAGCTAAACTTGTTCACTTGCTTAGTACGCGTAAATGATCGGCACGTTGTCGATAATTCCGCGGAAAAGCACATAATCTTGATCTACCCACCCGCGACCGAAGTTTCCTTCGATCATGAACCATTCGCCGTCCGGCGTGATTCCAAGAGGTGTAAAACTCGTACCCCCCACCGCAACGCCCACAATCGTGAAGTAGCCACCGGGACCACTGCGAACGTTGAGATAGCTTGTATTGACGATCAACGTTGGAGCGGCTAGTGCCGGGACAGGCAGCATAATCACGCCCGCTTGAGGCGCGACTTGAGCGGTGGTAACAGCGGCATATTCAGCACTTCCCATGCCAATATACAGGGGCGTCGTCACAGTGATCGACGGGCTGCCGGGCGGAGCACTCAACACAGGAACATAACGAAAATCACCGCGCGGGAGTGTGTATTGGGCGTAGACCCAACCCGCCCCCAGCGGCGTATTGACGAGCGTCCATGTGCCTGTGCTGTCCGTCCCCAATACAGGGAGCGTCGATCCGCCGACTAACTGTGTGATTACGGAGTACTGTGCACCCGGACCACTGCGCATGTTGAGGAAGCTCACATTCACGACTGTGACCGGGGTAGCAATTTCCTGTGCAGCATAATCAAGCGCTTGAACGGGCAGCGCGATTCCAATAATGCCTGTTAACAGAACCGCACAGAGAAGAAAGAGCGCTTTCATTTTCATCCTAAGTCTCCCTTCGTGGCGTAGATGCCTACAGTATAGATGAGATTGTGCAATCTCGCTCCAATTTACGCCACAATTGCGCGGGTTTCACGATGGATGAGCGGCGGCGGCGCGTAGGGTATCTTCAACCCCACATCTTTTATGCTATGCCATAATGGAGTAATCATGGCTTAAGGAGTGCGGCGCTATGCGGAAAATACTACAAAGCATCCTAGCAGTTACGGGGATGCTCATATTTTTGACAAGCGTCAGTGCGGATATGTGTGATCCGACTGATCCTGCATGTGTTGAAGTTGCGGCAAGCAGCGTATCTGCCGATGTTATCGCTGCCTACCCGGAACCTGCCGTAGAACCGCTTGCACCCAATATGGAAATGATCAGTGACCGACTTTATCAGCGCGTGCTTCAGCGAGTCGACATCTACGATGCGCCGAATGGAAACATTACAGGATCGCTGGACGCTGGCTTCAACTTCGTTACAACATGGTCGCCAGAAGGCGAATGGACGCAGATCAATTATGATCAATGGGTGCGCACCGAATTCTTACGTCCAGCAACCCCTTCCACCTTTGCTGGTGTAATCCTTCCTGAAACGCTTCCATATCCGATGGCATGGGCGCTCGTCAATTTCGTGATTAGCCGCACCCCCGGCGCGGAGCCTATCGACGGGGATGCCGTTATTCTCCGTTACACACGGCTTAACCTGTATACAACGGTCAATATAGACGGATGGGAATGGTATCAGATTGGCATCGATCAATGGGTTGAACAGCGGAATATTGCCCGTGTGCTGCCTGTTCAGCGCCCTGCCGAAATAGACACCGAACGTTGGGTCAGCATCGATCTGTTTGAACAGGTCGCCATTGCATATGAGGGAACACGTCCGGTATTCGCAACCCTTGTATCTTCTGGTTTAGCGGATTGGCCCACCAATGAAGGATTGTTTCATGTATATGTGCGCTATCCACGCACAGTCATGAGCGGCGCAGAAGGTCAAGAGGACTTCTACTATTTGGAGGAAGTGCCTTGGACGATGTATTTTGACGACGATATTGGGCTGCATGGCGCATATTGGCATGATGGTTTCGGCTATCGTCGCAGTCACGGATGCGTAAATCTATCAATTACCGACTCGCACTGGCTGTATGATTGGGCTTCGGTCGAAATCGATCTGACTATACCAGAAGATGAAGGCGCTGCCGTTTACGTATACAGCAGCGGTCAATACCGTTAGTGGGTCGCCAAAACGCTCCCGTAATACGGAGCGTTTTTTGATTCGTTACTGTATGTCCACGCTTGCGCCGCCCTATGCTGATCATTATCATCTGACGCCTGTTCACCACGATAAAGCAGAGGATTAACGGCGTGCAGCAGTCCCCACCATTGCGTGACCCACTCCAGACGCGCAGGGCAAGGCATCGCGATTTAAAAGGTGTTTCGACGAGACTGGAGCGGCATCTTGATCGCTACGGTTATGACCGCATCGAAACGCCGCTTGTGCAAGACGCAGAGCTATTTCTCACCAAAGCAGGCGATCAAATCGTCAACCGCTTATTCACATTCGAACGCAGCGGGCGCGAGTTAAGCCTACGTCCGGAATTCACCGCCCCCGCAGCCCATCTCTATGTGACACATTACCCAACGGGCGGAAAGGTCATCCGCTGGCAGTTTCATGGCGCGATTTTCGAAGACAGCGCGCAAGTCTATGAGGAATTTCAGCGCTTCACCATTGGTGCTGAACTCATCGGCGCAGGCGGATACGCCGCAGACGCAGAGATCATTGCTATGGCGGCGCTTGGGCTAGACGATCTCTACGCTGACAAGATCACACGGATTACCATCGGTCATATCGGGCTGCTGCGTGAACTGCTCTCTCATTTTGGGCTTGATCCGCGCACCAGTCGTTTCCTGCTCTCGCACTTGTCTGCGCTTCACGATCCAGAACAGGGAATCGCGTATCTTCAATCAAAGCTTGATGAACTTCTCAGTGGAATCGCACAAGAGCCGGAAGAACCCCTTCTCGTAGATGACAGCGGCGCGGAAGTGAGTACGCAGTACATTCTTGATGTGCTGCTTGACGCGACACAGCGCGGCGCTGCTATGGGTGGGCGGACACGTCATGACATCGTTCGGCGCTTGCTTCAAAAACGCCGCCGTGCAGCCGAACGTCCGCAGATTGCCGCAGCACTCGATTTCTTACAAGCGTACAGCACCATCAACGCTTCGCCTGATGCGGCATTCAGCGCTATTCAGCAGTTGATTGCACCCGATCACACAGCGGCACTGTCACTCCTTGAGGACTGGCGCAGCATGATTGACCAGTTAAACGCTTATGGCATCAATGCTGAACGGATTCGGATTCAGCCTACCCTCTCTCGTTCGTGGGATTACTACACGGGCATGTTATTCGATCTGCATGATGCAGAGGGAACGATTCTCGGCGGTGGCGGTCGCTACGATGAATTGGCGCGCTTGCTCGGCGGCAGCACAGATATCCCAGCAGTCGGCTTTGTTTATCAAGCGGATGTGATTGCCGAGCATATCCATGATCCGGACGACATGCGCCGTTGGGGGCTGCACTATGATCCGAGAGTTTCGATTGCTTCAGTGATCAATTGGGCACAAACACTGCGCTCTGCGGGTATCTCAATTACGCTTGACGGTGATAACACATCTCATGCACTGATGCTTGATGCCGAAGCGCAGATTCATTGGAACGGTAATGTGTACGCGCTCACAGACGTCGCGGCGCTGATTTTGACGATGAAGGCGGCAGAGCAATGAGTCTTGAACGAGTCACCCTTGCCCTTCCTAGTAAGGGCGCGATCGCAGACCCGACCACGAGTTTTCTTGCCGACTGCGGCTTGCGTGTTGATAAACCGAATCCGCGTCAATACACGGGCAGCATTCCGGCGATTCCGCAGATCGATGTCCTATTTCAGCGCGTGACCGATGTGCTGTACAAGGTTGCAGATGGTACAGCTCAGTTGGGTATCACAGGCTTAGATGTCGTGCGGGAACATCCACACGAGGATTTAATCGTCATCCACGAAAATCTACGGTATGGCTACTGCAAGCTGATCGTCGCCGTGCCTGAAGCATGGGTTGATGTCGAAACCATGCTTGATCTTGTCGAAGTCGCGCATGATCTTCGCGATGTCAAACGGCGTAATTTGCGAATTGCGACGACGTACTCCAATCTTGCACGCGAATTTCTGTACAGCCGGGGTATCCATCATTTCACGCTTGTGAATGCTGAAGGCGCAATCGAAGCCGCCCCGACCATCGGTTACGCTGACGCGATCATTGATCTTGTGCAGACAGGGACAACCCTCCGCGAAAATCACCTGAAGGCAGTTCCCGACGGCGTGATCGTCGAATCGCAAGCGTGTTTGGTCGGCAACCGACGTTTGCTCGAACGCGATCCGCTGGTGATGCAAACTGTTGGCACGATGCTTGAATACATTGATGCGGCTCTACAAGGACGTGAATATTCGCAGCTTACGGTGAATATGCGCGGCGAAAGTGCCGAACAAATCGCGGAACACGTCGCTTCGAATCCGGTAACGCGCGGATTGCAGGGTCCTACCGTCGCGCCGATCTATGGGACAAGCGGCGACGGCGAAACATGGTTCACGATCACGATTATCATCGCCAACAGGAATCTGCTGAAAGCGGTTGAACATTTGCGTGCGATTGGCGGCACACAAACGACCGTCACCCCGGTGCGTTATGTGTTTCTACCGCATTCACCCACATTTGAAAAGCTGCGCGCGGCAATAGGTTAGAAAAAAGGCGCTCACATGAGCGCCTTTTCGACCTCATCCAGCATGTTGTCAATCCGACTGCGTACACCCATACTCTCCGATCCCATTTCGACTGCCATAACCAAGCCGAGCATTGCAACGACTGGTGGGAACTTGTTCCGATCCGTCAGGTTCATGGTCAAGAACGGACAGCAGAACAGCGCCGCTTTCAGGTAAGCCCGCCAGTCTTCGCGCAGCCATCCACGCTTTTTGAGATCGCGCAGTGTTGGGATCACGGTTCGGCGAACCTTGCTCGTCAAGAACATTTTGCGAATTGGGTGAATGCGGAAATTGTGGTGAATACTCCACTCAAGCCCGCTGCGCTTAATCGTGATTTCTAGATTGCGCGCGACCTCTTGTGGATAATACATCCAGATCGCAAAGACGTTGTGAAACAGAGGTTTTGTCAGGTCCAACAGTGGATGATGGCGTCCTGCAAAAGCCGGATCGAAGTACAGCATAGATGATCTATCACCGCGCCCACGAAGAAAAACGTTGCCGTTATGCGCATCACCATGCCCGATGATTGACGGTCCCTCTTGAGCGGGGTTGAGCAGTTGAATCGACCGGCTGATAATGTCGTCGAGCGTGTCAGGGTATCCATTCCAGCGCACCTGACGAATTTCACTCATGGGATACTCGCCCTCAGGCAGCAGAATTGTCTGCTCACGCTCGGAATCGCCGTAAAAAGCCAGCAGACGCCCGCCAGTCAACCGATGGTAAAACAATTGGTGGACCGGCGCTTGTGCTGCGTCCTCTGCGGACTGCCATGCAAGCGATCGCGCATAAATATGTGCCAACTGCCAATCGGCTGCGCTCTGTGCGCGTTGAACATCCGAAAAGCGCCGCCCGTTCCCCAGTTCAATCGTCCATGCAATTTCGAATACCGAGGGATCGGTAATCACAGGATAAATCAGGAACTGTTTTCCCGCTTCGGTCGACTGCATGATCGGCTGCAAGACCGGATACCCCGCATCAGCGAGCATCGCGGCGTTATAATACTCCCCGATAATGCCCATCGACTCGGTATGGGTTTTGAAAAAAAGACGCTGACCGTCTGCCAGCGTCAGAAACCCGTTGAAGGAATTCAGCGAGACCGCCAGCGGACGCAGCTCAACCGCTGTGACATCGAGGCTGAACGTCTCACGAATAAACGCGATCAGCAGCCGTTCGGCGGCAGGTTTGTCGCTGAATTGAAGCCGCTGAATTTCTTCAAGCAGGCTCATCGTTAAATTCCGAGAATGTCGTTGCGCTTACGAATCGCCATCGCATGAGCCGGAAAACCTTCGTAATCCGCCAGTGTTGCGGTGATACCCTGCAAACGCTCGTAGCCTTCACGCGAAAGATAGCCGATGCCGCTCTTCTTAAGGAAGTCTTGCACACTCACCGATGAGAAACTCTTGGCGAATCCGCCTGTCGGAAGAATCGCGTTCAGTCCGAGGCAATAATTGGCTGTCGGGATCGGCGTCAAATGACCGAGTAGGATTTCGCCTGCATTCTTGATCTTCTGAAGTGTCACAAACGGATCGCGCGTTAGGACTTCGAGATGCTCTGGTGCGTATTCGTTCGTGAAAGCAATCGATTCCTCAAGACTGCCCGTAAGCATGATGCCGCCGTAATTCGCCAGTACATTTTCGACGAATGCGCGTCGCCATTCTGGGAGTTCGGCAATGTATCCGGGAAGCACTGCCGCCACCCCATCCGCGACTTCACGGCTGTGTGTGACCAGAATCGCTGCCGAATCCGCGCCATGTTCCGCTTCTACGAGCAAATCAAGCGCGGCTAAGCGGGGATCAACATTCTCGTCCGCGAGGATGATCGATTCGCTCGGTCCAGCGGGCAGCCCAACATCAACCGTACCATACAGCAGTCGTTTTGCCGCCGATACATAACTGCTTCCGGGTCCGATCAGCTTGCTCACACGCGGAATTGTTTCGGTACCGTAAGCGAGTGCGGCAATCGCCTGCATGCCGCCTACAACGTATACTTCGTCAACACCGCAAATTTCCGCCGCGACGAGTGATGCTGCGTCGGCTTTGCCATCTGGCGTCGGCGGTGTGACGACTACAATACGCGGAACACCTGCGACTTTCGCGGGAGTCGCGAGCATGAGCATCACAGATGGGAATGCGCCTTTTCCACGCGGCACATACAGCCCCGCGCTTGCAACAGGCGTTACTTTTTCGCCTGCCATGATCCCCGGTGCAATTTCGGTGAACCACATCGGTTCTGGCATTTGTTCACGATGAAAGTGGTCGATATTCGCATGAGCGGCGCGGATTGCATCGGTGACTTCGGCGCTCACCGCGGCACGTGCCGCAGCGAAATCTTCTGGCGTAGCTTTGAGCATGGAGGCGGTGAAGTTCGGCGCATCG
>JAPKMU010000074.1 GCA_026645745.1 Anaerolineae bacterium
TAGGGTCTGCCATGTTACTGCGCAGCCTCCTTCAAAACCTCAACCAGCGCGTCAATCTCGTCTTTGCGGTTCATCTCGGTGACGCAGATCAACATGGTATCGTTCAGGTAGAGATAATCTTTGCTCAGGTCATAGCCGCCGACGATGCCGCGCAGCATCAGTTTTTCGTTGATTTCAGCAACGGGGCGCGGGCATTTGACCGCGAATTCGTGGAAGAATGGGCGCGAGGTATCGACGCTGTAGCCGGGGATTTTAGCGATCTCCGACGCGGCATAATGCGCCTTCTGATAGCACAACTCCGCCGCTTTGCGCAGCCCGTGTTTGCCCAATGCGCTCATGTAGACTGTTGCCGCCAGCGCCATCAGCCCTTGATTGGTGCAGATATTTGAGGAGGCTTTTTCGCGCTTGATGTCCTGCTCACGCGGGCGGAGGGTCATGACGTAGGCGCGGCGTCCTTCGCCGTCCACTGTTTCACCGACGATGCGCCCCGCAATACGCCGGACGTAATCGGTATGAATGGCGAAGTAGCCCACATACGGACCGCCAAAACCGAGCGGGATACCGAGCGGCTGACCATCGCCAACCACAATGTCCGCGCCAAGTTCTCCCGGTGATTTCAGGATCGCCAATGCCAGCGGATTTGCGACCACGCACAGGAGCGCACCCGCTTGATGCGCCGCGTCCGCAAGCCGCTTGACATCTTCGATTTGACCGAGGAAATTCGGATAAGCGATGGCGACCATCGCCGTGCGGTCATCCAACATGCCGATCAGGTCATCGACTGCTGCCGACCCTTCATCACCGACGAAGCGCAGATTCATCCCTTGATGATACGTGCGTGCGACAGCGCGGTAATGCGGGTGAATATACGGGCTGAACACGATCTTGTCGCGCTTCTTGCGTCCAACATCGACCGCGACCGTTACTGCTTCCGCAAGGCTTGTGCCGCCGTCGTAGTGACTGGCATTCGCCGCTTCCATGCCGGTCAGCGCGCTGATCATGCTCTGGTATTCGAAGATTGCTTGCAGCGTGCCTTGGCTCAATTCAGGCTGGTAAGGGGTGTAAGCGGTGTAGAACTCACCGCGCAGCAGCATATGATTGACGACGGACGGGATGAAATGGTGATACGCACCTGCTCCGCGAAAAATAGCGAAGTCTCCCGCGTGATCGTTCGCGTCCGCAAGCGCCTGCATTTCCGCCATGACTTCGAGTTCGCTCATCGCGGGCGGCAGATCGAGCGCGGGGAAGCGGTGCGCGGCTGGCACGGCTTCGAACAAATCCTCAATCGTGGTGACGCCGATTGCCGCCAACATTTGCTGGCGTTCAGCGTCGGTGTGAGGGATATAGCTCATGGGAAATTACCTCGTCTGGCAGAATGCCTCATAAGCCGCCGCGTCCATCAAACTCCCGGCTTCTGCGGCATCCTTCACCTTAACTTTGACCATCCAACCCGCGCCGTAGGGATCGCCGTTGACGGTTTCGGGCGATTTTTCGAGCGCGGTATTCAATTCAATCACCGTGCCGCTGATCGGCGCGACCAATTCAGACTGCGCCTTGACCGATTCGACAGAACCGAACGCTTCGCCTTTTTCGATGGAATCACCGACGCTCACTGCGAATTCCAGAAAGGCGAGATCGTTGAGCGCGTCCTGTGCATAATCGCTGATGCCGATGGTCGCGGTATCGCCTTCAATACGCACCCATTCATCACTCTTTTGATATTTCAGATCGGTTGGGGTTTTCCAGTTTGCCATTCACATATCTCCAAATAAAAAGAGCGCACAGAAAAGCTGTGCGCTCTGTTCGACCACTGCGTTCAGAGAACTACAATCATGAGGGCGTCCCTTTGACCTGAGAGTTTCGCCGCCAGACCAGCACTATCCGACAGCTTGCCCCTTCGGTGTCGCATCGCGCGATCTCTCCGCCGCTCATGATAGCTGAGTTACCGCCGATTGTAACGGTGATTTAGGCATTCTGCAACCTACTTGCCCGTGACGCCTAACCACTGGAACAACTGGATGCGCGCTTCGCTCGACAACCGCAGATTCATCGTGAGGTGTCCGGTGGCGTCGGCGAGAATGGTTGGGCGCAGGATGAGCGCTCCGTCAGCGTGCAAACCAATCGCGAGAAACGCTTGCGTTGACCCGATCTGGCGCGAAGTGGTTTGTAAGCCTTCGAAGGGGACGAGGTGCGAAAGCGCCCAGCGCAGTTCGCCAAGGTTGGGGCGGAGCGCAACTTCAAGCGCGCCGTAGCTGGCGGAAATGGCGATATATTCGCCTTCGATTTTGAGGGCAAGCTGAGGACTATTAGCATCCTCCGCCTGAGTGAAAAGCCGGAAAACGCCCGTATCGCTATCGATTTGATAACGGTCGAGCTGCATGAAATTCCGCATTGATGCTGCTCCGTTGAAAATGACCAAACTTACACGACTTTAACGCAATTTCGCCTGAGCATACAACGTCAATTGGTACAATGCTAAAATATTCACAAAGTTAACCAAAACGGTTTAAAGGACTCCTCTTGACTGAGCCTAACGCCCCGGTACCTGCGCCGCGTCAGCCGATCGCGCTGTTGGTTCTGCTCCTGATTTTGATCGGCGGACTGCTGGTCGTGGGACTGATTGCGATCAATTCGCTGGCTCCGGCGATGATCGCGCCGACAGCGACGTATCGCCCGACGAATACGCCCGATATTGGTACGGACGCCGGGATCACGCCGCTTGATCCGCCGCAAGCGCTCACTGACTTTTTAATGATCCGCGATGATGGATCGTTGATCCGGTTGTCAGATTTGAGCGGAAAATATCTGGTGGTGTACTTCGGCTACACCAACTGCCCGGATTTCTGCCCGCTCACGCTGACCGAGTTTGTCCGCGCCCGTTCGCTGCTTGGCGATCTCACCGAGCAGGTGAATTTTGCATTTATCAGCATTGATCCGCTGCGCGACACCCCGGCGATGATCCGGGACTATGTGCAGAATTTCGACGAGTCGTTCATCGGGATCAGCGCTGATTATGCGGTGCTCAATCAGATCAGCCCTGAATACGGGTTGGTGATCGATGCGCCGGACGGGGAACATGCCCCCGGTCACGAGATGCCGGAAGGCGCGCCGACGATGGCGGCATTGGACGGCGGCGAAGTCCTGAATCACTCGACGTATTCATATTTGATCGACCGGGAAGGCAATCTGCGCGCGATCATCAGCTTCAATACACAGGCAGAAGCGATTGTGCGTGAGATCGAACGGGTGATGGCGCAGGATGCGGGTTAAGAAAAGGGAAGGACATCAATGCAAAGGCGCAAAGACGCGAAGAAGTGCCGTGCGGCTTCGCGTCTTTGCGATGATCTAAGGGGTTTGCGTTTCCAGCATGAGCGATGCTTCTGCCAGCACGCTCCCGTTGACCTGCACATCAATCGTGTGATTACCGGGACGGTGGACGCGGATCGAAACATCGCGGAAGGCATGTTTTTTCGTCAGCGTGATCGCTGCGTTCGGCTCAAGATGAACGGTCGCCCACTTAAAAACTTTCGGGCTGGTCTTGCCATTCGCTTTGACAAAATGCACGCGGTAATCGACCACAGCGTCATGAGGGATGCTGTCGCGGTTGATCAGCGATGCTGTGAGCGTGACGGTATCGCCGATGGTCGCTGTTTCCGCCGAAAGCGCGAACGATTCCACACTGATTCCATGTTCGGCGGCGTATCCTAATACACCAAGCGCGCCGGTATTGCCCTGCTTGATCAAGTGGCGGAGCGCATGTTTGATCAGCCATTGGCGCTCGGTTGATGCGCCGTCACGCCATGCCGTGAGGCGGCTCACGACGAGATCAGGGTGATCCTTGGCGATGTCGTTCAAGTTATTCGCTACCGAACGGCGCACATACAGCGATGAGTCGTCTTTCAGCTTTTCGAGCAGTTCAAATACGGGGTGCGGATTTTCGATGAACATCGGCAGACGCATCGCCCAAGGGAGACGAGGGCGCGTACCTTCGCTGATCAACCGCCGAACATGCGCGCTCGGATCGGTTGTCCACGCGTGAAGCATGGAAAGCGTGCGATCAGGGTAACGCACGAGGTATGGGCGGATCGCTTCTTCGCCTGTAAACCGCTTCGTGATCTCGTACAGCCCGCGCATCGACGGCTCGAAGTGATCCAGCCCGTACTGCTGCACAAATGCCGCAATCGGCATGATCCAGAAGCCGTCATTGAACATCCCATCTTCTGCGGGGAGTTCAGTGCCGAGAATGCGGATCAGGATGTCGAGCGCGGCGGGGTAATCCGCCGGGAGCGCTTCATAAAGTGCATCGCGGATCAGGTTAACGCGCGCTTTGAGTTCAAGTGCGTTGACCTCCGCCGCCACCCGCTTGACAAAGCGCTCAGATGGAAAGGCGGGGTAGACCGTTTCGATCCGTCCCGCCAATTCCTGTGTTTTTGATACGTTAAAATATGCCTTAAACGGATTCGCCGCTTCTGCCATGCTTGATCCTAGAACTAGCGTCGGGGAGCGCGTGCCAGAATAGCCGTCACAACTTCGTAATTGATCGTCCCCAAACGCGCTGCGATATCATCTGCCGTGATCACGCGGTCGCCTTGTTTGCCAAGCAGCACCACTTCGTCACCAATGGTAACGTTGGGGATATGCGTGACATCGACGACGGTCTTTTCCATGCTCACCCGTCCGCGAATTGGCGCGATTTGCCCGTGAATCAGCACATGCCCCTGATGCGACGGCGCGCGGCGCATCCCGTCCGAATAGCCGACGGGGATCAGCGCGACCCGTTCTTGATCCTTTGTGACATAGGTGTTCCCGTAACCAATCGGATGATCAGGCGGGAGGGTTTTGACCTGCGCAACCACACTCTTCCATGTCATCACAGGCTTGAAGTGTGATGGTACGGGGACTGCCGCCGAGGGAGAAAGCCCGTACATCGCCAGCCCGACGCGCACCGCGTTGAAATGATTGGCGCGGTTGAGCAGTGTCGCGGCGCTGTTGGCGGCGTGGACATACCTAAATGTGAATCCGGCGGCGCGCAGCGGCATCAACACGCCCTTAAAACGCTTGACCTGCTCCGCGACGTAATCGGGATCACTGTCAGCGGTCGAAAAGTGGGTGTAAATGCCTTCGATTTCAAGGTTGCTCAGGTTCATTAAGCTGCGGAAGAACGAAACGGATTCTGCCGCCAATACGCCGAGCCTGCCCATGCCCGTATCGATTTTGACGTGCGTCTTGAGCTTACCGCCGACTTCGCGCGCGGCGCGGTCAAAGGCTGCCGCGAGTTCGAGATCGTATAGCGTGATCGTCAGGTTTTGGCGGACGGCGGCGCGCACCGCTTGAATCGGCGTGTAACTCATCACAAGGATCGGCGCTTCGATTCCGGCGTCGCGGAGTTCGAGGGCTTCGTTGACGGACGCGACCGCGAGATAATCCGCGCCGTTGTTCAGTGCGGTGCGTGCGGCGGCGGTCGCGCCATGACCATACGCATCGGCTTTGACGACGGCAAACAGCGTCACTTCATCGCCGATCAACCGTTTGACCCCGCGCACATTGCTCGCCAGCGCATCGAGATCGATCTCGATCCACGTTGGGCGAGTCGGACGCATAATTTGATCGCCGTCACCGAGTTGATCGACGCGGGGGAGTTTGACCGTATCAGCCGGGTTTTGCAGCAGCGCCTTGACCGCAAGTTCCATGCGCGCCGAAGGTCCGCCTTTGACTAAGACGACATCATCTTTGCCGAGTGGGTGATCTTCTTTCAAGTTGGCGACGGTATCGAGCAGCCCGTGTGTGATCCAGACCTGTTTGCGATCCATGCCTTGATCGAGGGCGGCGCGTCCGGCGATGGCGGCTTCTTTGCCTTCCGCGACGAACAGATCGACAAATTCCGCCGCGCGCTGACCGACGATCCGGTGTCCACGCTGACTCCACGCGCCGAGGTTGTCCATATCGCCCAAGACGAACACGGCGCGGTGTTCTTGATCGGTGACGGCGCGCAGCCAGTCGAGCGCGGAAAGTGTGGACTGCGGATCAGCATCGTAAGTGGCGTCGATTAGGAGTGAGCCGTTAATTCCCGGCAGCGGATTCATTCGTCCGGGGAGGGGTTCAAGCTCGGTGATGGCGCGGAGCGCGTCATTCATCGGGACTTCAAAGTGCATTCCCACCATCAAGCCGCACAAGACGCTGTACAACTGATGTTTGCCCAAAAGCGGCGTCCAGCGCCCGACGAAGCGTTGATCACCCACGCGCAGATCAAAGCCAGTGCGGTTGGTGTCAAGCACAATGTTGTATGCCACCATATCCGCGCCGTAATTTTCCAGCCCAATCGTATAGGCGTGGGCGCGGGTCTGGGTTGCCATTTCGCGCACGCGGTCATCGTCGTAATTGAGGATCGCCAGCCCGCGCGCGGGAAGGCTTTCCACGAGGATCGCGTTTTCTTGCGCCAGCCGTTCGAGCGTTTCAAAGCGTTCGGCATAAGCATAACCGGTATGCGTGACCACACCGACCGATGGCGCGGTCGCCGCGACGAGTTCCGCCATTTCGCCCGGTTGGGTGGCGCTCATCTCCAGCACGGCGAATTTATGCTCAGGAGTGAGCCGTGCAACGGTCATCGCTAAGTTCTGTGTTCCGCTGGCATTCCCAACCATTCGCAGCGTCGGGTACTTGATCGCAAGGACACTGCGGATTACGTCGGTGGTGACGGATTTTCCGCTTGAACCCGCGACGCCGATCACGGTGATGCCGTTTTTAATGAGCATGCGCTGTGCCCATTTCATCAGCGCCGCTTGTGCATCTTTAACGAGGATGATCGAACATCCGGTTGCATCAAATTCCGGCGGGCGGCTGCATAAAAGCCCTGCCGCGCCGCGCTCGACTGCTTCCTGCATGGCTGTCAGATGATCGCCGCCAACTGTGACCGCACCCGCGCGATCACCGCGCAGCGCGACATACAGCCGCCCCTCACCCGCCTGTTTTGGATCGAAGGCAAAATCGGTAAAGATGTGTGATCCCGGTTCTCCAAAGAGCTGTCCGTTTGCCGCTTCTAGAATATCGTAGAGGTTGATCATATGAATCCGTGAGTATAATGATGCACACACAGGGCGGTGAATCGCTCAACACGACCGAAAAAATGAGAGTCTCACTGAATGTCATTCTATTTTCAGGTAGTTAAAACGCAAGCGCGCGCCCGTGCGGGTATCTTCAAAACTCCGCACGGCGATATTTTAACGCCAGTTTTCGCACCCGTCGGCACACAGGCGACCGTTAAAGCGGTGCCGCCGCGTGATCTGGTCGAAGTTGGGGCGTCGCTTGTTTTGTCGAACACCTACCATTTATATTTGCGTCCCGGCGATGAATTGGTGCACGAAATGGGCGGACTGCACCGCTTCATGCGGTGGGATGGTCCTATCTTAACCGATTCGGGCGGGTTTCAGGTGTTTAGTTTGGCGCAGATCAACCGGATTGATGATGAAGGCGTCACGTTTCGCAGTCACATCGATGGGAGCAAACACCGCTTGACGCCGGAAAAGTCGATTGCGATCCAAGAAAATCTCGGCGCAGATATCATCATGTGTTTTGATCAATGCCCGACGCCAACCGACCGTGCAGTGGTGGATCAAGCAGTGGAGCGGACGAGCCGTTGGGCGGCGCGCTGCCGCGAAGCGCACCCCGATGACAGCGTTCAGGCGGTTTTTGGGATTCAACAAGGCGGCATTTTTGAGGATATGCGCGCCCGTTCAAGTGAGTTTTTGACCCAGTTGAACTTTCCCGGCTACGCGGTTGGCGGGCTGGCAGTGGGCGAATCGAAAGCGGATATGTACCAGACTTTGGATACCGCCGTGCCGATGCTGCCTGCCGATAAACCGCGCTATCTGATGGGCGTGGGTGCGCCTGATGATCTTGTGCAGGCGGTACTGCGCGGGATTGATATCTTCGACTGCGTGCTGCCAACGCGTATCGCTCGGCATGGGGCGGTGTTCACCCCAACAGGTACGATGAATATGCGTCATACCCGTCATACACGGGACGAAAATCCAATCGATCCCTCGTGCGACTGCTACACCTGCCGCAATTTCAGCCGCGCTTACCTGCGTCATTTGGTCAAAGCAGAGGAACTGTTGGGACATTATCTATTGAGTGTACATAATATTCGCTTCTTGATCCGACATATGGAGGCAATTCGCGCGGCAATTCTGGAAGACCGTCTTGAGGTGTATGCGGCGGATTTTCTGAATCGTTATTTAGGGACACAGCGATCATGACCTTAGGCGGCGAGAAGATGTGGTGATCGTTCGCGGATAATCAGTGATGAGACGAACCGGACGCGCGCTTTCCGCTCTCCTGTTCGCGCTGGTGAGCTGCACCAGCCGCGCTGCAACCGATCAACCGCCAGTCGTCAACGATCAGCCGCTGCGGATTTACGCAAGCGCCCCGCTGCTGCCGCTGACGTATCAATTGGTGAATCAATACGCTGTCGTCAACCCCGGTGTGACATTTGATGTGATCGGCGGCAGTTACGAAAGCGTCTACGAGCAGGCAAACGCCAACCGCACCAGTTACTTTTTTACCGAACATCTGCCGCCGCACCCGCTTTGGGCAGCCCCCATCGGACAAGATGGGATTGCCGTCATCGTCAATCCTGAGAATCCGATCCATACGCTGACGAGTGAACAAGTCCGCGATATTTACCGGGGGTTGATCACCAACTGGCGTGATCTCGGCGGCGCGGATCAAGCGATTTCGGTGATTACGCGCGAGGATGGCAGCGGTACACGCGCTGAGTTTGAACAACTGGTGATTGGGGAGCGTGATACGACACGGTTAGCGCGGATTGCGCCTTCGGGCGAGGCGATGATTGACGCGGTGGGGCGGGACAGGGCGGCGATTGGCTATGTGTCGTTCAGTCTGCTTGAACCGCGTGTGCGCGCAGTCACCCTTGATAATGCGTATCCGACTGCCGCCGCTATCTCCGAAAACCGCTATCCACTGCGCTCGATTCTTTACATCGCCGGGTTCAGCGAACCAGAAGCACACTACCGGGCATTCATCTTTTGGGTGCAGTCACCGGAAGGACAGCGGTTTGTGGCGCGCCAATTTGCTCCGCTGGTCGCTCCCGGTGCGGGGTAACGTCACCCGGAGGTCAACAAAACGCCGAAAATGATCACCATGATCACAAACCAGAGCAGCACGGTTGATGCGTCGCGTATCCAGCGGAGCTGCGCCCGGCGCTTTTCGACCTGCATTTCGGGAATACGGATGCGATAGAGCGCCCCCGCCGCTTCATAATTGTGCGGGTTGACACGCAGCACATTTTCGAGCGAAAGCGAACTTTGATCGAGCGAGTCGACAGCGACGCTCATCCACAACCATGCTTCTTCAAAGTTATTGTCGTCGCGGATCAGATCGCGCAAAAGTTGGCGCGCTTCCTCGCGGCGGTCGGACTTGACGAGATCAATCGCGTCGAGGAGTTTTTCAATCCGCGCCGCCGCCTCAGCGCGATCTGACGACGATTCACTCATGGGACGGGTGCCAAGGCTGGTTGTTCGAGCGTGACGTTTTCAAACATATCGCGTTCGTCAATACGCGAGGAGGTCGGCGGCGGGTATACACGGGTGAACCCTTGATACGGCGTCAAGATTGGGCGCAGTGACTTCGGCATGCGCGGCATCCGTCCGCCAAGCTGGCTCTTGTGAACCGCGCTTGCGGCGTCCCAATCCTTGTAGAAGCGGCGAATATCCACCAATGTGTGAATCGGTTCGGCATTTTCGACGATGCGCACCAGATCGATATCATGATTTTTGCCGAGCGCACGCGGGTCTTGACCGCGCATCTTCATCACGCGGATGATCATGTTGAGTTGACGGCGCGCGATGCTGGAGTAATACAGCTTTTGCGGCGCATACGGAGCGAGATCACCTGTAAGGTAATTGGGATCACTTGCCAGCGGGAATGCCGCTGTCGTCGCGCGCTGGATCGCAATATGATCCGGGTGTCCATAGCCGCCATACTTGTTGAATGTAATGACGACGTGAGGACGCACCTGCCGGATCACTTCGACTACGCGGTGCGTGACTTCATCTTGTGGTGCTTGCCACAAGCATTGTTCATCATCACATGTCTCTGATCCCATCATGCCGCTGTCTTTGTATCCGAATCGGAACACCTGTGACAGCTTGAGGATTTCTGCCGCTTTGTCCAACTCTGCGAGGCGGAGTTCCGCGATGGAGTTGTACCCGTTGAGCATTTCCGGCGATACCGTGCCGACATCGCCGTTGGTCGCGCAGATCAGCGAGACTTCGACGCCTTCCGCGACATACTTTGCGATCAACCCGCCTAAGCCGAAGCTCTCATCGTCTGGGTGTGCATAAGCGATGAGCAGCCGCCGTGTTTCTTTCACTTGATTCATCCACCCTATAGTACTCATTTCAGCGAACCCCTATGCCCGAACATTATAATCCCCCTTCCGATTTGCGGTGTAGGGGACGTATACTGATGCGCGTTTTGCTAGGCACAGAGGGACGTTTATGCGTCGATTGATTTCGCTCGTGATCGGAGCGGCAGCAGCCGTCATGCTCGTGTTCGGCATTTCGACCGCCGATGCACAAGACCCGTTTGCCACCAATACACCGCGCCCTAATATGCAGCCGGATGATTTTGCGACGAATACTCCGGCAGTCAGCTTCACGCCATCGAATACAGCACCCCCAACGCTGACCTACACGCCGAGTTTCACTCCCACATTTACGCTAACTTCGACGTTCACGCCGACGGCAACCGCGACGTTTACACTCACACCGACCCCGACGCCAACGCCGAACGGACCGTATCAATACCCGGAAGGGGTCAGCCCCCTGACCGGACTGCCGTACCCAAGCCAAGAAGCGCGCGAACGCCGCAACCTGATCGTTAAAGTCTCGAACTATCCGCCGATTGTCCGCCCGCAGAGCGGTTTAAACCGCGCCGATGTCGTCTATGAGTACGAAGTCGAAGGCGGCGTCACACGGTTCGCAGCGATCTTCCGCAGCGATTCGCCCGATCATGTGGGTCCGGTGCGCTCCGGTCGCTTGATGGACTTGAACCTCGTACCGATGTATCAAGCGCTGTTCGCGTACAGCGGTGCGAGTGCTCCGGTGCAGTCGCTCCTGCTCGATGCGCCTTGGGCGCTTCAGATTGTCTCGCCATCAGTAGGGGATAACTGCGAAGAAGCTGGTTTCTGCCGTTTCCCGCAGGACGGACTCCCATTCGAGCATACCCTTTATGTTGATACCAACATGATCTGGGAACGCGCCACCCGTCGCGGTGTAAATACAGGCTACCGCGCACGCGGCTTCGCCTTCGCGGACGAACCGGATGCGGGTGGACAGCCTGTGACGGATACGTTCATTGATTGGTACGGTCAAACGGATGTGCGCTGGCAGTGGGACGAAGCCGCGCAGCGGTTTATCCGCTTTACCGATGGCGTCGCGCATTATGACGCAGCGGATGGTGAACAACTTTGGGCGGATAACATCGTGATTATCGAAGTGCCGCACGAAGAACGCCCTGACTTGTTTGAAGAAGAAAGCCGATCCGCCAGCCAGCAGATCAACCTGTGGGGGACGGGACGTGCAATCGTGATGCGTGACGGGGTGTATTATGCAGGTAGTTGGGAGCGCCGCTGCCGCGATTACCCGATTGATATTCCGACACCGACCCCGGCGGCTGGTATCACCGCGCCGTGCTACAGCGAACCGGGGGATGCGCTCCGGTTGTTCTACGGCAATAACCAATCGATCATGATGCGTCCCGGTCGCACGTATGTGGAAGTCGTGCGCTGGATGGGTCAGGTCGAATTGGGGACGGAAATGGCGAATATGCCGGGAACGATGACCGTTCTCGCCGCCAGCGCGACCGTCACACGCACGATGACTCCCACACCCGCGCCAACAAGCGGCGGGTAAACTGCATCTCGGCTTCCTATCATTACGGCGTTCGCTCACACAATTTCACCTGATGTTATACTGAAAAGCATCAGGTGAAATTCGTAGAGTGTTCAAAGAGGATTACATCATGCCGTTACCACTCAAAGTACGCTATGCAATGAGTACTCCAATTATAATTGGTATCGTGGGCGTGTCTCAGCTCATTTTGGCATTCGTGCGCAACTCATCCGTTCGAGATGCAAGCCCACAGCTTACCTTGGGGATTATTGCCCTAGTGTTAAGCGGGATTCTCTTCGTGGCTTTCAGAAAGAGTGTTTATCTCGAAGTTGCCGAAGACTCGTTAACCTTGTCGGGCGTGGGCGGCTTCTGGAAAAAACAATACTCCTACAAAAGCCTAAATGATCTCCGGCTGGATGGTAATAAATTAACCTATCGCGACGGCTCGCGGTGGACGACGATTCCGATAACTAGATATGCTGCCAATCGTGAGGATTGGGCAGCCCTTCAAGCGCTGCTGTCCAACCGCAGTTGATAGTCCTCTAATTTTCCTATTCACACTTCACCATCCCCACATCATACAGGGGTACGATCACCCTGTACCCATCACCTCAAAAGGGGTACAATCAGAACACTTGTACGAGACTAATCTATCTCCCGCGAAAGCGTTTGCATGAGCGCAGACATGATCATCGTGCGCGGCGCGCGCGAACACAACTTGAAGAACATCAATGTCGAAATCCCGCGTAATCGGCTGGTGGTGATCACCGGATTGTCGGGGTCGGGTAAGTCTTCGCTGGCATTTGATACGATCTTCGCAGAAGGTCAGCGCCGCTATGTTGAAAGCCTGAGCGCGTATGCGCGTCAGTTTTTGGGCTTGATGGAAAAGCCTGATGTCGATCAGATTGAAGGCTTAAGTCCTGCCGTCAGCATCGATCAAAAGGGTGTGAGTCACAACCCGCGTTCGACGGTAGGAACGGTCACCGAGATTTACGACTATCTCCGTTTGTTGTATGCGCGTATCGGTATCCCACACTGCCCGGTGTGCGGCGCTGAAGTCGTCGCGCAGAGCGCACAGCAGATCGTGGACGAAGTACAGGCGCTTTCGCGTGGGCTGCCGGAGGCGGAAGGCGTGCGCGTGCAAATCCTCGCTCCGGTGATTCGCGGTCGCAAGGGGACGCATGAGAAGGTGTTAGAAGAAATCCGCCGCGAAGGGTTTCAGCGCGTGCGCATTGACGGGGAAGTGCGCGATCTCGATGACGACATCACGATGGATCGCTACGGGATTCACAATGTTGAAGTTGTGGTCGACCGCCTCGTGATCCGCACATATGACGCTCCCGAAAGCGAAGACGCGCGCGGCGCGATCACCCGCTTGACGGATGCCGTTGAAACGGCGCTCAAGATGGGCGACGGTCTGGTGGTCATCAACAATGTGGCGGATAACAGCGACACGTTGTTTAGTGAACATCTCGCCTGTGTGAATGGTCACGGCAGCATCCCGGAGATCGAACCGCGGTCGTTCAGCTTCAATACGCCGAAGGGCGCATGCCCGGATTGTCAGGGCTTGGGCTTCCGGCTTGAGTTCGACCGCGATTTGATCGTCCCGAACCGCGATCTCTCGATCCTCGATGGGGCGATTCAAGCAAGCGGCTGGAACTTTGGCGACAAAGACAGCATCGCCAGCAATATGTCGCGGGCGCTGCATGAAACCTACGGTGTGCCGCTTGATGTGCCTTGGAAAGACTTATCGCGCCAGCATCAGGATTTGTTCCTGTACGGCACGGGTAAGACAAAGATCAAGGTTCGTTATACCAACTCGCAAGGCTGGGCGCGCGAGTATCACACCACGTTTGAAGGTGTGCTCAACAACATGCAGCGCCGCTACCGTGAGACGCAAAGCGACGAGATGCGCGAATTCCTTCAGCAGTCGATGTCGCAGATTCCCTGTACGACGTGTATGGGTAAACGTCTGCGACCTGAAGCACTCGCCGTTACGGTGTCCGGTCGTTCGATCTGGGATGTCACCCAGTACCCGATCTCGACGCTCGATCAATGGGTGCGTGATCTGCGCGGGCGCGGCGAAAGCGAAGCCCTGCTCAACGAACGTGAACAACAGATCGCCGTGCAGATTCTCAACGAGATCGAATCGCGCGTGACCTTCCTGTTCAACGTCGGACTTGGCTACCTGACGCTGGCACGCTCGGCGGGCAGTTTGAGCGGCGGTGAAGCGCAGCGCATCCGGCTTGCGACCCAGATTGGCAGCCGGTTGACGGGCGTACTCTATGTCCTTGATGAACCGTCGATTGGGCTGCATCAGCGCGATAACGCGAAGTTGATCGCTACGCTGATGAACCTACGCGATCTCGGTAACACGGTGCTGGTGGTCGAACACGACGAAGAAACGATGCGCGCCGCCGACTGGCTGATCGATTTGGGTCCGGGGGCGGGCGAACACGGCGGTCATGTGATCGCCAGCGGCACGCCGGAAGAAGTGATGCGGGTTGAAGAAAGCCTAACAGGCGCATACTTGAGCGGTCGTCTGCAAATTCCGATTCCGTCCACGCGCCGACCGGGTAACGGCAAGATGATCACGGTGCGCGGTGCACGCGAAAATAACCTGCGCAATATTGATGTCGATTTCCCGCTCGGTAAGTTCGTGGTGATCACCGGTGTGAGTGGGAGCGGCAAGTCATCGCTGATGGTCGATGTGCTGTATGCGCGCTTGGCTCAGGTCGTCAACGGGGCGCGCGAACGTGCCGGGGCGCATGATGCTATCGAAGGCGTTGAGCATATCGATAAGGTGATCAATATCGATCAAAGCCCGATCGGGCGGACGCCGCGCAGCAATCCCGGTACATATACCAAGATGTTCGATCAGATTCGCACGCTGTTCGCGGAACTGCCAGAAAGTAAGATGCGCGGTTACGCTGCCGGACGCTATAGTTTCAACGTCAAGGGCGGGCGCTGCGAGAAGTGTGAAGGGCAGGGCGTTCTGCAAATCGAAATGCAGTTCCTCCCCGATGTGTACGTGCCGTGTGATGTCTGTCATGGGGCGCGCTACAACCGCGAGACGCTGCAAGTGCGCTATAAAGGCAAGAGCATCGCGGACGTGCTCGATATGACCGTGAGCGAAGCGCATGTTTTCTTCCAGAATGTGCCCTCGATTCACAGCAAGCTCGTCACGTTGGAGCAGGTGGGGCTTGGGTATATTCGCGTCGGGCAGCCTGCCAACACGTTGAGCGGCGGTGAAGCACAGCGTATCAAATTGAGCCGCGAACTTTCACGCCGCGCGACGGGTCAGACGTTGTACATTTTGGACGAACCCTCAACCGGGCTGCACGCGGCAGACGTGAAACGGCTGATCGAAGTTTTGCAGCAGTTGGTTGATGCAGGCAATACGGTCTTGGTGATCGAACACAATCTCGATATCATCAAAACCGCTGACTGGGTGATCGATATGGGTCCCGAAGGCGGCGACGGCGGCGGTTATGTGATCGCCAGCGGCACGCCAGAGGAAATCGCGCAAGTTCCCCATTCGTATACCGGGCAGTTTCTCCATCATTACTTCCAGCCGGTCAACGGCGCGCACTAACCGCCTCAGCGAAACCCACCGTGTCAGCTTACGGCACGGTGGGTTTTTCATTGTGCAGATTATCCAAGACTGATCGGCTCATTTTTGGCGACTCCGCACAATTTTGGCAATTGTTCACTTTTCTAACGTGACCAAACCCATATAATAAGGAAGAGAAAAGGGGTCATCATTAGGATGTACCTTCTTAAAAAGTGACTTTGACTAAGGAGTCCCAATACTCATGGTTGTTGCCCGCACCAATCTCCATCAGGAGCAGAAATCGAACCCGTACCAGAACGCGCTTGCGCAGTTCGACCGGGCGGTTCGTTACCTCAGACTTCCCGACGGGATTGCTGAATTTATGAAGTATCCCCGTCGTGAAGTGACGGTCAATTTTCCTGTGAAGCGTGATGATGGACGGATCGAAATGTTTACCGGTTACCGTGTGCATCACAGCACGGTGCTGGGACCGTCGAAGGGCGGTATCCGTTTCAGCCTCGCGGTCGATATTGATGAAGTTCGCGCGCTGGCAATGTGGATGACATGGAAGTGCGCGTTGGTCAACATTCCTTACGGCGGCGCGAAAGGCGGCGTCATTGTTGACCCCAAGACCCTCTCCCAACGTGAACTCGAATCACTCACCCGTCGTTATGCGGCGGAACTCATTCCCCTGATCAGCCCGCACAGTGACATTCCCGCGCCAGACATGGGGACAACCCCGCAGATCATGGCGTGGATCATGGACACGTACAGCATGACCATCGGCTACGGTGTGCCCGCAGTCGTGACCGGCAAGCCAGTTCACCTCGGCGGCAGCCAAGGGCGCAATGAAGCGACCGGGCGCGGTGTGATCACCTGTATGCTTGAAGCGCTTAAACAGCGCGGTTCATACAATCCTGCTGATGTGCCGATTGTTATTCAAGGCTTTGGCAATGTTGGTTCGCACGCGGCGAGTTATGCGCATTCGCTCGGCTTCAAGATTGTGGGCGTCAGCGATGTGAACGGCGGCATTTATGACCCGAACGGGTTGGATATTCCAGCGGTGCGCGCTTATGTGGCGGAGCACGGCGTATTGGATGACTGCCGTCTTGGGGATCGCGTCACCAACAGCGAACTGCTCGAACTGCCGTGCGAAGTGCTGGTTCCGGCAGCGATGGAAAGCCAGATCACCCGCGATAACGCGCCGCGCATTCACGCCAAGATGATCGTCGAAGGCGCGAATGGTCCGACGACGCCTGAAGCGGATGACATCCTGAATGATCGCGGGATTTATGTTGTCCCGGATATTCTGGCGAATGCGGGCGGCGTGATCGTCAGCTACTTCGAGTGGGTTCAGGACTTGCAGTCGTTCTTCTGGGACGAAGAAGAAGTTTACCGCCAACTCACACGCGCGATGACTCGCAGCTACTACGCGACCGAGCATGCCGCCGAAGAATACGGCGTGCCGATGCGTACTGCGGCGCAAATTCTGGCGAT
>JAPKMU010000075.1 GCA_026645745.1 Anaerolineae bacterium
ACAACGCCAATTCCGGTGATGCAGAGCGCCATCCAGCAAGCACCGCCGAGCATCATCATTCTGCGGCGTTCCGGTCAAGCGGCAGCGAATCCGGGGAGCAGTGGTGCGATGGTCATTCAGCCGCCCGCACCATCAGAACTCAGCGCGCCAGCTCCGGTGATTGTGCAGCAAGGTGCTGCGCCTGCCCCCGTAATTGTGCAGCAGCCCGTCATTCCTTCAAGCCGCTCCAGCCGATGAAACGCCTGTTTTATCTTGCGTGGCGGGCGATGGGCTGCGAACTTTCCGTGCAGCTTGAAACAGAAGGCGATGGTCATGCGATCTTGAGCGGGATTCCCGCACAGGTGGAAAGTTTCGAAGCCTGCCTGTCACGCTTTCGCCCGGAAAGTGAACTCATGAGGCTCAACGCCCGCGCCGGAGAATGGGTGACGGTAAGCGAGGTGCTGCTCGCCAACCTGAGCGCTGCCAAGCATGCCGCCCGCATGACCGATGGCGCGTTCAACCCGCTGGTGCTTCCCGCGCTGATCGCCAACGGCTATGACCGGACATTTGACGAACTCGCGCAGCCCACATTTACGCAGCCGATTCCCGCCGCTGACTGGCGCGGAATCGAACTGCGCCCGCAGACCTGCGACGTACGTATCCCCTCGGACAGCGCTGTTGATCTTGGCGGCAGCGCGAAAGGCTGGACGGCGGAGCGGATCGCAGACGATCTCGCGGTACATGGCGCATGCATCGTCAATTTTGGTGGTGATCTGGTCGCGCGCGGCATGCCGCACGATCAACCCGGTTGGGAAGTGACTATTGCCGATCCGTTTAACACCGCGCCGTTTGGCAGCCTGTGGTTGCGCGATTCCTGCCTCGTCACCAGCGGCGTTGATTACCGGCGCTGGATCGCCCAAGACGGGACACTGCACCATCACATCGTTGATCCGCGCACCGGACAATCCGCCGCTACCGATGTGCAGACCGTCACTATTCATCACCCGCACGCCGTCACAGCCGAGGCGTATGCCAAAGCCGTGCTGCTGCGCGGGGCGGACGATGGTTTGAACTGGCTGCAATCTCGTTGGGATGCAGCGGGACTCGTCGTTCGACACGATAGATCAGTTATCGCCTCTCCTCAATTCTTATCCTACTTTGGACAAAGGACTGCTCAATGAAACGCCTATTCCTACTCACCGCTGTGCTGCTTGCCTTGAGTTTTGCGGCGGCACTTCCGTCACTCGCACAAGACGACGCCAGCTTGATTACTCTGAACGACGCTAGTCCGGCGATTGATGTCGTTGTCACGCTGCCCGCCGATACGACTGGCACGATCTCGCTGGAGTTCAGCGGCGCGGCAGTGCGTTTAACTGATGCGAACAGCGCAGTTGTGTTCTCTGCCGCCGATGCGCGTCTGCATGCACTGGAGCTGAATATTGCACCGAACAGCGGATCGCACACGCTCACAGTCGAGCGCCTTCCCGGTATCACCGAAGCCGTCGTGCGTGTGTTGTCGCTGCCGGAAATGACCCAGTTTGGAACACCCGAACTCGTTTCCAACCTGACGATCACGGCTAACCAAGAAGTCTCGCTGCCGCTGAGCACGGATCACCCCGGCGATACGGTCACAATCACGGTTGCAGGGGAATCGGCGGGTATGATGACGGCGACGTTCCCCGGTGCAGGCGCAACCACGCAGCTTGTCGATAGTGCGGGCGTGCTGGTAGTCGAATCGGTGGGTGGGCATGTCGATGGAATCAGCATGCTCGTTGACCCCGGCGTTTACCAGTTTACGTTGGTGAGCAGCGGCTTGGCGGCAGAAGTCACGGCAGGGGTACGCCTTGTTTCGGCGGATGACACAGGTATCGTGGTGTTGGCAGCTCCGATGAACACCAACGCATCGCTCGTATCAACCTGCACGGCAACGGTTGCGGTGAGTTCTGTCAATATGCGCAGTGGTCCCGGCACAGGTTATACCGTACTCAATTATGGTTATCGTAACCAGACCTTTGTTGTTGGCGGGCATAATCCTGAGAACAACTGGCTGCTAATCGCACTAGAAGATGGCTCAACGGCTTGGGTTTCGCGTGCGACTGCTCAGATGAGCGGCGACTGCTCGGTATTAACAACGTTCAATATCCCACTCCGTGACGCACAGCCTGCTCCACTTGTCTTTGTCACACCTGCACCGGGATCGGGTGAAAGCGCATCTAGCGTCAGCGGTGGCGAACACGAAGATGAACACGAAGATGAACATGAAGATGACGACGAACACGAACACGATGAAGACGATGACTAGTCCGGCTTTGGACGCCGCGTAAAATCGCAGACTCCAGCAAATCTGTACCACTACAGGATCGATAAGACCATGACGCAGACCACTATTCTTTCCCAGCGTTCCTCAAAGCCCTTTCTGTGGATCGTCGGGATCATCATTGCCGTTTTCGCCCTTTTGCAGCTAGTGCGGTTCGTCGTGCCGGAGTTTCAACCCGATAACCCGCCCGTCACGCAGCAAGTCGTGTGGAATTCACCAGAAGCAGAACAATTGTGGGAACAGGCGTGCGCCGACTGCCACTCCAACGAGACGATTTATCCTTGGTACTCGTATGTCGCGCCGTTTGGATGGCTGGTAGCGCATGACGTTCATGAAGGGCGCGATGCGCTCAATGTCTCGACTGATCGCCGCATTGAATGGGATGAAATGGTCGAAATGATCGAAGAAGGTGAAATGCCGCTGCCGGTTTACCTCCCGTTGCATCCCGAAGCTAACCTGACCGCCACGCAGCAAGAAACGCTGATGGCGGGTATCCGCGCAACCTTTCGCTAACTCGATTCATTATCAACCCGGTGGAGGGGGTACCCCCTCCACAACGAGGAGTAGTCATTCATGAACAAAGACAAATCGACCGCCCGCCTTGACCTCATTATCCTGATCGCAAGCGTCATCGTGATCGGCGTTTCGGCGGTATTAATGGTGAATTCAGGCGCGTTCAACGTGGCGCTGAGCGCAGACACCAAACTAGCGTGGCATCTGGTGCGTTCGTCGGGGATCGTTGCCTATGTGCTGCTGATGGGATCGACGCTGTGGGGACTGTTCATCAGCGGACAGTTTGTCAAAGACTGGTCGCCGGGCGTGGTGTCGATGACGCTGCACAGCACGATTTCGTGGTTAGCGCTGGTGCTTGGGCTGATCCACGCGCTGCTCTTGATGTTCGATAGTTATTTTAGCTACACGCTTGGCGACTTATTCATACCATTCACGGGACCGTATCGCCCGGAAGCGGTCGGTTTAGGCACGCTGGCATTCTGGCTAATCGTTCTCGTGACGTTGAGCTTTCCGTTTAAGAAGCGGCTCGGTCATGCCGCATGGAAGAAACTGCACTTTGTCAGTTACGCCGCATTTGGCATGGTCTCAATGCACGGGTTGTTTGCCGGAACCGACGGGACAAACTTCGGCTTACAACTGTTGATCGCGGCGGGTGTGCTGCTCGTCCTGCTGCTGCTCGGCATTCGCGTGGGCAGGGCGCATGAGAAAAATGTGAAGCCAGTCGCCCGCAAAAGTACCCGGTCATAACGGCAAGCGCACGGTGAAGGCTGCTCCCTTGCCTGTGCCGGGACTGCTCGCCTCGATTTGCCCGGTGTAGTGTTCAAGGATCGCTTCGACGATGGACAGCCCTAAACCGTTGCCGCTGTATCTTCCGCGCACTGTCTCCGTCCGATAAAAACGCTCAAACAGATGCGTTCGCTGTTCTTCGCTAAAGCCGATCCCGGTATCGCAAACCTGTATATTGAACGCCTGCGGCGTGTGCGCCACCGTTACGCGAATGCTTCCCTGTGCGGTGTATTTGATGGCGTTCGACAGCAGATTATCGAGGACGACGCGCAGATCGTTCGGACTCATGGGGAGATCAGGCAAATCGGGATCGATCTGCGCGTCGAATGCCAGCTTTTTCCCTTCGGCTTCAATCCGCCAGCGGCGCAAAATGTCATACAGAGTCGAAACCGTATCGGTGACACTGCCATTTTGCAGATGCCGTCCTTCGTCAATGCGCGCCAACAGCAGCAGCGACGAGACGAGTTCCGCCATGTGATCGATTTCCTGCCGTATCTCGCTGAGATAGGTTTCGCGTTCATCCTTTGGAAGCGTTTCATCGCTCAACGCTTCGGCACGCAGCTTGAGCGTCATCAACGGTGTGCGCAGTTCGTGCGCGGCGTTGCTGACGAAACTCCGCTGTGTTTGCATCAGCGTTTCAAGCTGCCCTGCCATATAATTGAGCGTCTCGCCAAGCTGACCAATTTCGTCTTGAGAAGAAACTTGAATGCGCGTATCCAGCGCGCCCTGCGCCATGTTTAGCGCCGAATTGCGGAGGTGCTGCACGGGGCGTGAAATCGTACTCGACACCCACAGAGATGCGCCGATCACTAACACGATCACCGGCAGAGTCGCGGTCGCAAGCTCCATGTAACGGCGGTTGACTTCTGCGTAAGCCGGAGCCATCGGCTCTGACAAGACCAAATAGCCGAGCGGAGTGCCTTCGTACAAAACGGGAACAGCTAAATACAATGTTTCTTCGCCCGCGTAATTCGGGCGAATGTCCGATCCAATTTGCACGGTATCGGCTGCTGCAAGCTCAGGCGATGCAGTTACGCGATCCACCTGCTCGTAGCCGGTATTTGCCGAGTAACCAACGACCCGATAATTTCGGTCGAGAATCAGATAATCGTGTCTCATTTCGTGCTGAAGGGTGGTCAGGATACGCCCAATGCTGCCTTCATCCTCGCCTTCGAGGTAATGTCCTAAGGGTTCGGCAAAGGTTGCCGCAACAAGCAGCGCGTCCGTTTCGAGGTGATGCTGATAGAATTCAAGTGTCGCCGCTTCAAGCTGTCGTCCGGCGATGAGAAACTGCACCGTTCCGCCCACACACGCGATCACGATAAAAATGATGAGAATGCGCTGACGAATGGTCAGCCGGTTGAGCATGGCGGTTAGCTCCCTTCGGGATCGGTAAATCGGTAGCCAACGCCTCGAATCGTTTGCAGATAAACCGGATTTGCCGGGTCCGTTTCTAGTTTCGCCCGCAGCCAACTCATATGTACATCGAGCGTCCGGGTGTCTCCAAGCCAATCCGTACCCCACACCTCATCGAATAACCGTTCGCGCGTGACGACCTTGCCAAGATTGGTCATGAGCAGCGATAGAATTTCGAATTCCTTCTGGCGCAGCACCAGTTCTTGACCGCTGCGCATGACGGTGTGCGCCTCAAGATCAAGCGTCACCTCGCCAACGGTGATTCTCTGAGGTAACTGCTGCCCTTGATCGAGACGTACCCGGCGCAGCATCGCGCGGACATGCGCTTCCAATTCTTTGTAGCCAAACGGCTTGACGAGATAGTCATCCGCACCGAGTTCCAAGCCTTTGATCCGGTCGGTGCTGTCGTCGAGCGCCGTCAGCATGATAATCGGCATGGTACTGTGTGCCCGGATCGCCTGGCATACCTGCCAGCCGTCCAAACCCGGCATCATCACGTCAAGGACGATTACGTCCGGTTTTTCGACCAGCGCGAGGCTCAATCCGGCATGACCATCATGAGCGACTGTCACCCGATAGCCGCCACGCTCAAACGAGGAGCGGAGGGGATCAGTCAGTTTGCGTTCATCATCAATCAGGAGAATATGTGTCATCGTGTGCAGCCTTATCCACTACACACGATTTTAACGCCGAATGGGGAGATTTAAGGCAGATTTAAGCCGTGTCAGGATCGGAACTAAAATCTCTTTTTGGGGATTTTAGTTCCGATCCTGACAACGTCACGTCACCTTCACGCACACGCGGATGCTCTGGGGCAAACGACCGGAACTGTTTGCGCGTTTACGCGAGGCGGGACTTCACCCCATCATCCAAACGGCGTTCGACGAACGCGTCAACCTCACCTTTCGCCAATCGGTCGCTGCCCTCTCTCGACGCACGTGGGCGTATGCGCAGACCGAGCGGCACCTGCGGCTGCACTGTGAATGGTTTCGCCTGACTACCATTTCGTCCGCGCGCATGGATCCCTCGCGTACGAGGTACCCAGTCTGAAGTGTCGGTTTCTTTCGCGTTCTCCAGCAATTGCGCTCGATCTCACCGATCACATCTGGTCAGTTCGCGACCTGTTGCACTACCCCGTGCCACAGGTTGCTTGATATGCTGAACGAACAAAAACACCCCGCTAACGGGGTGTTGGCTCCAAATTCTGCCTCCTTCCATCCTGTTGGCAGCGCTTGGGGTAGGTGAGTGCTTGTTTCGACCGCGCCTGACGTACGAAAGCCTGTCAGGAATTATCAACCATTCCCTTTTGCTGTGCCGTGGGAAACGCCGCAGACGAAGCAGGAGAGCGAATGGTATTTGCCGAAAGCGAAAACCGAACCGCTTCCGCTTGAGCGATCCGTACCAATACCTGAACCAACTCCGCCGCTCAAGAAGCGTCAACCGTACTATCCGACTCTGCTGGAGGACGAGGACGACGAACGCGCCGCACAAAGGGTTTATCAAACGGTGGAACGGCTCTCCGGTGCAAAAACCTTGAGCCTGAGCAATGCCCGCTGTCTGATCGATCTGTACGGGCAAGAGGTGGTTACCTCAGCTTTGAAACGCATGGAAGCGCTTCACCACAAGGGGAAAATCACCCATCATGTAGGATCCATCATTACGGCGGTACGGATGAGCTGGCGCACGACTCACCATGTGGAGGCATTCGCCGCCGCACCGCGTATGGGCGGGGAACGGCGAAAATGACTTCAATCGTACTACTGTCCGGCGAATAGGTAATTCGTCGCAAGGCTGCCCATGTCGCCGAGCAGCGCGCCGAAGGCGTCATAGCTGTAAGCCTGCGTGAGGGTGCTGCCGCTGGTCAAGCCGCGTGTGCTGCCCAGTGCATCTTGCAGGAAGTAGCTCGCGGTGTGGTTCGCGTCGGTCTGCGCGATGATGCGGTTTCCGGCAAGGGTGTAGACGTTGATCGGCGCGCTGTTCCCGTCGAGGATTACGATGTACGCAGCACAATAACCCTGATGTCAACCGCTTACATTATCCTTTCCATCAAATCGAGCTTGAAGATCTTCTCCAACTTCGATTAGTTCGGGGTCTTGACTTCTCTTCGCCTGATCAATGATATAGGTGGCAACTTTGGGATTGACGTTGACTGCTAGAGCAAAAAGAAGAGGATACGCATAAAAGAGATCTACTTGTGGATTCAGCAGAAGGTGTCGTACGCTTGCTTCAATATGATCGTACAACCAAGTATGATCAATTCGTAATATCTGTTCTCTCAGATCTTGGACGTAACCGAGATGATCAATAGCGGCGAAAAGTAGTTCATCGAAAATCAACTTAAGCTCTTCCTCCTTTAACAACTTGATGATCTCTAATGCCTCTCCATATTGTCGATTTCTCAAAGCGTAGCGCACAATATCTATTAATCTCGGAGAGGCAAGGATTGTCATTCGCGTTCGAATATAACCGCGAAGCGCTTGTTCGAAATCTTTCCATGAAGCTCTGTTTGTGTCAGGGTAGTCATAGATATTCTCTCATATCGGTCAACTGTGAGACCTGCAATCCTACGAAAATCCTCGCATGGGTCAAGCGCGAATTCTCAACGGTTTAGTTCAGCAGTACCGCCGTTTACGCCTGCAGAATGAGCTTTGTCAGCCGCATTATGCATGTTCAAATAGACGAATTTGAACCCATTCATATGCTCCATAAACTGCGCCTGAAATTGCAGTGGTCGATATAAAACGTGACCGAATTCCAGAGTGTCCGTTTGCCGATTGAAGAACTGGAGCGTCTGCTGATCGTTCATGATATAGGCTTGCGCGTCGGCATTGAAAGGCAAAATCCCAATCGGATTGACCACCTGAGACTCTAAGCAATCCTCATTGGCGGCTTGAAAAAACTTGCGAACCCCCATGAGTCGCATCAGCGACCGGACAATCTTTGATGGGGTGTGCGCAAGTTCGCTCACTTTGCCGGAAAAAATCAACGCTCCGTTGGAGTCGGTGAAATGAAACATCTTGATCTGCTGTTTGGGGTCGCGCGTGATTTTCCCGTGGGTCAGCGTTGCGTTAAGCGCCAAGACCTCTCGGTTATACATCACGACAGTATCGGTCGAATTCCATAAGCCGTGACATAACAGCCGTACATCCGGGTTAAACATCAACAGTTCTAAAATCGCCAACGGGTGCGCCGACACCGGCTCAATCGGCTGATGGGAGACGATGATGGAAAACTGAAGCTCAAGATGAGCGCCTAAGCTGGCGTTGGTAGCATCAATCACCCACACACCCATCAAGGCTTTGCCATCTTGGTTGACAACGGGATGAACGTCTTCTGTAACAAGTACGCGGCGCACCGCATCCGGATTGGCAGTTCCGCCCATAAACAGCGCGTGACCGTCGTAGATGTGATACGGAACGGGCAGCATTCCGCACGTGGTCGATTTCAGCCCTCCCAACGGAAACCGCCGAAACAGCGGATGGGAATTAGTGTGCATGAACTTGAACCTCTATTGTGTGTTTGTTGATCTCGCCCGCAAGGGCAGCTAAGGCTTCGACCGCCTGTGTCAGCGATTCGCCGTAAGCCTGAAAATCATGTGGCATGTGTTCCCATTCGTTGTAGTGGATGATTGCACCCTGCTCCCGCGCACGACTGACGAACTCACGAATCTGATCGACGAGAATCTCGCCGCCGCCCGCTTGAATATACAGGGGTGATAGTCCGCGCAAATCAGCATGGATAGGCGAAAGCATCGGAGCATTGGGGTCTGATCCTTCGCTGAACCATTTCCCCCATTGAACAGCCATCCGTTTTGCGATCCAGTCTGATGCTTCGTTGGTGTTCATGCTTGATCCCGAACAGGTGATATCAACCCATGGGCATAACCCAACCGTCAAGGCTGGCATGGGACTTGAGTCGTCGCGCAGAGCAAGGAGCAGCGAGAGCGCCAGATTTCCGCCCGCAGAATCGCCCACAATGACAAGACGCTGCGGATCAATACCCGACTCAAGCAGCCAACGATAGGCATTCAGCGCGCACTGCTGCTGTGTGGGAAATGGGTCTTCCGGCGCAAGGGGATAATCAAGCGCAAACGTCTGTGCATTCGCCGTTAAGGCGACGTGTGCAATCAAGTTATCATGCGCGCGCGAGTAAAAAGCATAGCCGCCGCCGTGCAGATACAAGATCGTGATTTGGGGCTGTATATCACGTGGTACAACCCAATGACCTTTGACTTTGTCTGTATCGAACGGGCTGATGCGGATTTTCGCCAGCGCCGGGGATGTAATCGTCAGCGCATCGGCATACTGACGCTGCTGTTGAGGAGTCGGTAGGCGGAAAATATCCCACTCAATCTGACGCATATAAGCCGTCATGATCTCAAGGGTTGCGCTCCAACCCGGGCGAAGCGAACCCTTAACGGCGCGGCGGATCAGCGTTCCCGTTGTCACCCTAATCAGGGTCAGAAACGCACGGAATTGAAACCATCGGGGACCAGAAAATTGGAACGTATTCATACAAGCGAGATGACCTTTATCGTCTTTCGTTATGCACAATCATAGGCACTGCGTTTGACGACTGTCATGCATCAAAAGGTGTAGTAGGGGGGTGGATTCTGCTCGCTGATGGGAATGTTCGGCGGGCTACAGGAGTCCGAGCGTGCGGGCTGCTTGCAGCGCTTGTGTCCGACTTTTCACACCGAGTTTACTATACAAGTTGTTGACGTGGCGTTTTGTGGTGCTGAGGGTAATCGAGAGCCGATCTGCGATTTCTTGGTTGGACAGCCCATCCGCGATCAAGCGTAGGATTTCATGTTCGCGTGTGCTAATTGCGGCTGCGATTAACTGCTCTTGAAATTGCGGGACTGCGTCACCCAAGTATGTGAGCAGCAGTTGGGCATAATGCTTGTGTTCACCGCTGATTCGTCGCAGCAGATCACCCATCACCGTACCTTCATCAAGAAAGATCTGGACGTAATGTTCGGGTGCGGCAAGGAGCAGCGCACGTTCAAGTACGGAGATCGCAAATGCTTTGCGATGCTGATAATGCAAGGCGAGGGCTTCCGTCACCAACGCCATGATCAGCATTTCCCCTAAGCCGTTGGCTTGAGCGCTTCTCTGCACCTCAGACACAAGCTGTAAAGCGCGGTCGATTTTTCCCTGAGTGATCCATACCTTCGCAAGCATCAGGTGCAGCACATCGAAGGCATTCAACTGTTCGGGCAGACGGGCAGACGGACTTCTCTGAAAAGCTGCCGCCCAGTTCCCCGCCGCTTCTAGATTGCCTTTGCGCAACCACAGCTTGATCTGGAATGCTTCGATGACCTGTCGTGTAAATTGAAGTTGATCGCCATCTGTGATTGAAAGTGCGTGCGTCACCTGCTGCTGTGCCAGCTTGTGGTCGCCGTCGATCATGCTCAATTGTGCTTGAGCAAGCCAACCATGCGCCGCCATCATCGGATTTTCTACCAGACTGCTCAACTGCAAATAGCGTTGGAGAAGCGATCGCGCCTCATCAACATGATGCTGTTCCAAAAGTGCTGTCGCCAGCTCATAGAGCGCAAGGAGTGTACCCCCAAAAACCATCTGACCGGTTTTCTCCGCGATTGCGAGGGCTTCGCGCTGGCACTGAATTGTCATTTGAAGTTGCCCACGCGCGCGAAATATCATTCCCTGTGTCCCCAACAAGCTGATTAGCACGCCGGAGGTGGGATAATGAGTTTCCGAGAATGGTTCAATCTGCTCCCGCAGCATCGTCACGATTCGAGCAGCTGACGCTAAATCCCCGCCAACGAAATAGGCGAATGCAAGTCCGGAAGTTAACGTACTGCGGAACATTTCTTCGTTGGGGGGCAAGCCCTCGATTGCTCTTTCAATATAGGCTGCTGCGCGCCGATCCTGCCGGTGATATGCAAAAACAGATGGGCGCAAGACATCCCCCTGTTGACGAACATAAGCCGCCATTTCAGGAGTCATTGAATCGAGTTCAGAGTTGATTTCTGCAAGCAGGGGATCGATTGACGACACCTGTCCCATCCCCAACGCTGCCCATGCTTGCATTAAGCCGAGCACCGGACGTCCTTTTCGCAAATCATTTGGCAGAGCGCTGATCCAGTTAAAAACAATGCTGAATTTGCCTTCGCGGATCAAACTCTGAGTCGATTCGATCCATTGAGCAGCAGTCTCGAAAGCCTTCGCCGCAAACGCATGATGGATCGCCTCGGCTGAAAACCCGTTGGTATTCAGCCAAATCGCCGCATTGAAATGCGAGGCGGTCTGCTCGCCGCTCGTTCGCTTACACAAGAAGTCTTGGAAAAGGGGATGATAACGATACCATCGCCGCTCGTCATCAAGCGGGATAGTAAATAAGTGGTTATGTTCAAGATGTTCGAGCATTGCCTGTCCGTTATGCTGCCCCGTGACGGCATCACACAATGGTGCACATAGGCGGTCAAGAATCGCAGTCGCAACCAAGAATGTTCTCACATCGTCCGGTTGGCGGCTGATGACTTCATTAACCAGATAATCCGTGATGAAGGCATGTTGGGCTGAAAAGCGCGCAACGAATTCCGCGGCTTCCGGTTCACTTTGGAGCGATAAAGCCGCAAGTTTTAGCGCTGCTATCCAACCTTCCGTGCGGATATCTAATACCTGAATCTGCTCACGAGTCAGTGACAATTGCATCAGACTATTCAGAAACAAATCAACCTCGTGGGTTGTGAAGCGCAGATCACTTTCACGAATTTCGCTCAATTGACCACGTACCCGCAGTTGTGAGAGCGGAAGTAGTGGCTCAGTCTGAGTGATCACTATGAGATGCAGAGCAGTCGGCATGTACTTGACAAGTGAGTTCAAAATGGCATGACTAGACGATGAAGTAATCCATTGATAATCATCCAACACAAGCACCAGCGGCCCTAGCAAGGCTGCAATTTCATTGATCAAGGTCGCCAATACTTCCATAGGGCTCGCATTTGGGGACACCTGTGATCCGATCCGTTCATCAACACGATGGAACGCAGCGGCGAGATAACTGAGCAGAATCATGGGATCGTTGTCATCGGCATCAAGTGTTACCCATGCAGATCGGAAGGGTTGCGTGGCGCACCACTGGCTGATTAGGGTACTTTTCCCGAATCCCGGCGGCGCCGCGACTACCGTGACTCTTCCGGTGATTTTTTGAAACAAGCGTGATCGAAGAATTGTGTCTTGCGGCGGCGGCATATGGATTTTAGTGAGCAAAAGGGTTCTATCGTTAAAGGGCATCATGTGCTCCAGTATCAATGCGCCCGATCGAATTTATGTGAACAAGCTTATAGATTATTCCCGATATCCGGTCAAGAGTGCGCCAGATCTGAACGATGCTGCACATTGACCTCTGGCTAGGACGCAGCCTTTATCTTAAGGATCCGCTTTGGACAAAATCCAACTAATTACTGATCTAGGATGGGCTGTTCGTCGGTCATTGGCACGGTACACCCGTGAGCCGCGCCCGGAAATTGCGTCAACGCTGTAAGACTGAGCGAGTTTCTGCACGGGATAGTCTCAAAACCGCTTCCAGAGAGATTTCGCAAGGCGATTGGCTATGGTTATGATTTGGATGAGCACAATCCAGCTCATCCCTTGACAGTGCGGCTGTACTTCGCCATGATATATCGGAAAATGACGATATGAGTGCATGAGCAATCAACTTGCCATCCCTCAAGAACTGCTAGAGTTTGTGAAGTCGCTCGCCAGCGAGACGCGCATGAGTATTTTGCTGCTTTTTCTCGACGGACAGTGAACCAGGTTACTGAGGCAATCGGACTTGGACAACCAACGCCTTCGGCGCATTTGTCAGTCATGAAGCGTTCGGGGGTGCTGACTTCTGAAAAACGAGGGAAAGAGGTTTACTATCGCCCGAACAGACTTCAGATAGCCCAACAACTTGAATATTTGAGCAGTCTGTTGAAACGGTGCTGTGTCGAGTAGCACTCTTTTTGGGGCTTTTTATCGTCATATCCCGATATGTCTATATGTGGCGCAGCAAATGGAAACCGTTGATAATTCCTGACAGGCTCTCGCGCGCCAGTCGCGGTCGAAACAGGCATGCACTCGCCCAAAACGCTGCCAATGGGGTAAAAGAGGCAAGATCTCGCCCCAACACTCCGTGTATGATTCTTCTCGGATAACTCCGAAAGTGTCGCATCGACATCGTGGCTTGTGTGAAGGCAGAGGGATAGAAGGGCGGGAACTGAAAGGGGACAAAAGCTAGAGACTATCGCTGGTCTGTGCCTCCGTGAGCATGTGGTCAAGGTAGTCTTAGAAAGCCATCTTCTGCCCGACTAACCCCTGAATTTCTTTCTCTGCCAACAACACCGCCCCGCGAAGGATGTGAAACACCCGCTGCGAGGCGTCGACCAAGACTCCAACGGGCATGTCTGCATAGACATAGCCGAGGTACTGCTTACCTAAACCGTTGAGAATTCGCGATTGACGTACCCTACGCGGAAAGCATTCCCGTTGCTGTCGAATTGAATCGGTAATTCAGCCGCACGGCTGCTGGAGCGCGGGATTGACTTCGATGACACGGAACCGGAAACCACCAAAGTCCCAAAATCACAAGGGATCGCTGCTGGAGCATCGAGATCGCGACGCGGGCATAAGTCGACAGATCTATTCGGTTCGTCCTCACGCCTTATTTTGTGAAATGTGTAAAATATACGATAGCAAACATTCGATTGTCTACTCCACTCAATAGGCAATGAAAAGGGGAAATGCGCCAATGACGCGCCACTCGCTTCGGGTTTTACTTGCTTTGGCTTTCGTCGGGATCAGCCTGTCTTTTTCAGCGGTTGCGCATGTGCAAGCGACTACTTATACACCGGGCTGTGATCTCGCGGCGCTCATCGTAGCAGTCGATGAGGCAAACACCAACGCGGAAGCAGATACGATCAACTTGGAAGCGGGGTGCACGTACACGGTAACCTCCACCTTGGTTGTGGAAGCAGACAGCGGAAATACGCTGACGATCAACGGATCGGGTGCGATTATCAATGGGGGAAATAATACCCGCGTGTTGGTCATTCGCAGCGGTGCCGTCGTTTCGATAAACAACCTTATCATCCAGAACGGTTATGCGACAGACACGCCGGGCGCGGGCGTTGGTGGCGGAAATGTCATCAACGACGGAAACATGACGCTGACCGGGGTGACGGTGCGGGCTGGAGACGCAAATGGCGGCGGCGGCGGTATTGTGAATAACGGTACCCTGTATATGACCAGCAGCCGCGTGGCGGGTAATGGTGCCAACAGCGGCGGCGGTGTTTTCAACGTGGGGACGGCGACCATCATGAACTCGGAAATCACGCGTAACGGTGCCACATATGGCGGGGGGATCACCAACAATGGCAGCTTGACTATCGTGAACAGCACCATTGCTGAGAACGGAGCAGACGGGGGCGGCGCTATTAACTTGAACTCCGGATCAGTGACTCTGATCAACGTTACGATCGTCGACAATGCGAGCTTCGAAGTTGCAGCGCTGCGCAACGGCGGCAGCGGCACTATGGTGATCCGCAACAGCATCATCGACAACGCGCCTTACGTCGACTGCAATCTTCCCTCTGTCACGTTCACCTACACGATCATGAATTCGAGCAGCTGCGGCTTTCCCGTGGGGACAGGGAATATACAGGCAGACCCCCAGCTTAGCGGGTTTACCAGCGGCTACTATCCGCTGCTCGAAGGCAGCCCGGCAATCGACGCGGGAGACAACAGCCTGATCCCGTCGGGCATTACGACCGACCAACGCGGCGCGGATCGCATCCAGAACGGTGTCATCGATATGGGCGCTTACGAAGGGTATCTCTTGATCAGCCCGACAGCGACAATCACAGCGCCTGATCCTACCGGCGCGGAAGACAGCAGTGATTCGATCACCTTCCGGATCAGCTTGAGCGCTTCCCAAGCTTCGCTCAGGACGGTGAATTACACGGTCGGCGGCACAGCGGATTCCAGCGATTACACCCCGGCGCTCTCAGGCAGTGTCGAGTTTGCCGCCGGAACAAACTCAGTGGATGTCGTGATCACCCCGGTGGCGGATCTGGTGCCGGACAACGGAGAGACGGTGATCCTATCGCTGGTTGCGGGGGCAGGATACAGAATCGGCAGTCCGTCGAGCGCGACCGGCACGATCGGCGATACCGATCTCGCGGCTGTGCAAATCGACCCGCAAACACTGGTGATGAACGAGACATCGCCGCCGCAAACGTATCAGATCACGCTCAGTTTCCCGCCGACCGCACCGTTTACGCTGGCGATTGGGTTTGATGCGACCCAGGTCAGCGTGAACGGCAGCAGCGTTTCGCCGGTGACACTCACGTTCGACTCGGCGACCACTGCCGCGACGGTGAACGTTGATGTGGTGGACAATCCAAACGCGGTCGATGATCGATCCACGCTGATCACCCATACCATCATTACGGGGGATACACCGGAATACCCGCCTGCACTGGCGATCGCGCCGGTGACAGTGTTTATCGGCGAACTGCCACCGCCGCCGCCCACCCCCACCTGTGAGGAACAGAATTTCGCAGAAAATGGCGTCGTGCGCACTGGCATTCCCAACGCGATAGCATACGCAATCAACTGCCGTGTGTTGTATCAAAACGGGGCGGCAACGACATGGTTTGGCAGTCCACTGTATACGGAAGGGGCTCTTGGCGTGCCGGGGCTGCTCGACTTGGGCGTGCGTCAAGCGATCGATATTTTCAGTCCATCGGGGATGACCTATTTTGAAGGCGGCGCGGTCTTTTGCCTAAGCGGGGAAGGCACGCTGATCTGGTTGGCGGCGAGCGGGTCGCCGCGTCATGCGGAGGTTATCGGGTCGTACCCGGTGCCGGAGTTCCCCGGCTTCACCTGCGCGTCTTTGTTTGAACCGGGAACGTTAATCCTCCTCACGCAGAACCCACTCGAACGTTAAGTCCGCATCCTCAACCTCACTCCCTAAGGGCGGTAAAGGCTGTTTTACGAGAACAGCCTCCAAGTGGCTATGATGGAGTTTGAGATTGAAGGCTGTGTTACTGACGTGCATCCGGGAAGCGTTCAACAGCGAGCCGCTCGAAGCGACCACCAGTTTCTCTGCGATGGAAGTGGAAGTCAAGCAGATGCTGGACGAAGTGGGTAATCGACTGATGAGCGCGTGGCTGGAAGCTCAAGATGGGAAATGTCCTGCTGACACGCAAGCCTGTGCGTATGGGCAACAAGCGGTGTATGTGCGGCGGCGGGAGGGGGTGAGTTTGACGTTATTAGGGTGCCGCCGATGGTCTACCGTTTCCCGTCGCCTGACGAGCTGAGGCGCATTTTCGGCGTGAGTGTGACGGCGAGCGATCCAATCAACGAGTCTGACCTGAGCAGTCCGAAAAACTACCGCGCCGCGTTGGAGCGGGAGTTCATCAAGCGGCGACCGGGGCAGTATCCGCAGGGATGGTTAGCAGAGCGGCTTGGTGTGAGTGTGCGCTCTATTTACAGCTACCACGCGGCGGAAAACATCGCGGCTGAGGCGTGCTTCGAGTCAATTCCGCTCACATGGGAGAACCTTGAGCAGGCGATTCCGTCTCCGACAACGGCGCGGCGCATGGGCGTAGATACGCGATCATGGTTCATGGAGGATGAGCAAGGCAAGCGCTATCCCGCCTCTCCCGGATTGGCGTACAAACTGATCGGTCGCGGTCGGCGGCTGACACTCAAAAAGCGAACGTTCAGCAACTACAAATATGTGGAACGCACCGCTGAATACGCGGCTTTAGCTTGGTGGGAGATACCTCAGCCGAAG
>JAPKMU010000076.1 GCA_026645745.1 Anaerolineae bacterium
CTGTCGATTGATCCAGAAGGTACGGGTGGCGAAGACACCATTCTCACCCTTCACGATCACGTCACCGTTTGCGGTGCGCTCTTTGCCGATGATCCGTTCGCCGAAGATCGGCAGCAGCGGCGATTCCGGCTCTTCGTTGGAAGCTTCAGCGTCGGATTGCGTTTCACTCGTGACCAATGCGCGGATCGCGGTGGGCAGTTCTTCCCCGACCCAATACCACGCTTTGCGTTTGCCGCTGAAACGCGCACCGTGCCGCTTGAGCAGTTCCCGATGCGAATAGGTGTCGCCAGTGAGCCACCACCATACGCGACCGCTTTCTTCGCGCTGACTGCGTTCAACCGTGATGCCGCTGACGATCGTTTCGCGGTCGCCTGTGGATGGGGATGGCGGACGAAAACCCACGGGGTTGAAGTCAGGACCGGAACGGGGAAGGACAGGAGCATACTCGGCGGTGCGGTTGTTGGGCAGTTCACGCCACACGCCTCCGCTCCACAGGTAGGCGGCAGCACGATGGAAACGGCGTGCCGTCGCTTCAGCACGTTCGATTTCCGCTGATGTCAGCGTGAGCAAGATGTACCCGTGTCGTACAACAACCTCATCATCGATCTGGATATAGATGTAAGAGGCTTGGCGCGGTGAAACATTTCGCGCTCGACTGCCATACAGGGTAAGCAGGAGGTGGGCTGCTGCGCTGGTGTAGCCGATTTTGTGGGCGCTCACGTTTTTTTGCGTGGCGGGGTCTTTCACCCGCAATGTCCCGTAGGTGCTGATGGCAATCACGGCATCGCTCATGGCAGCGCCTCCCGCGAGAAATTGATCAGGTGCGCCTCTTTGCCGCGCCGAATCGCATATCGGTAACCCGCTTCTGTGCCCGGACTGCTGCCGTTCCAAATGAATAACCCGATTTGCGCGTTGTCCACCATCCACCGGTCGCGTGCCGTGTACCTGTCGAGCAGATCGCCGCCTGCGCTGCGATACAGATCGCGCGTGACCTTGACATAGCTCCCATGCTTGCAACCGTAGTTGCGCGGGAAGTTGGCGATCCCGGCGATGATCACCTTCGCCTTGAGGCGGCGGCATTCCTGTACGACCGCCATATCGATGCCTTTCGGGTTGTCGCCCACGAGGATCGTCCAGCCGAGCTGATGGGCGCGCTGCACCGCCCGCCGCGCGTAATCGAGCATCTCGCGGGTCGCGTAGCGGCTGCCCGCGATCATCAAGTGCGTGGTCGTTTGAATGTGCATAAGCACCTCCTTGAGAAGTGCATCAGATCGGGAAATTGAAACGCGCCGCCTCTCAGCCTGGTGAGCTGAGAAGCAGCGCGGAAAGAAGTCCGTTGTATACGCCCATCCCCGTAGAGTACCGCCTAGATGCGCTCCATCCTGTCGAGTAACAGAGACAAAGCGTTGACCTTTCCAGTAGAGCAGCTTTTTGTGTGCGCCGAAGGCGCTCGCCGTCCCATCCACGACGGTGTACGGTTTCCAAACCGATTTGTTCGGGGGCGTTTGATACATTCAGTGCAGCGCGAGCATCTGTAGGAGTTCGTCGGCGTTATACGCCGGGCAGTTTTACAGCACCGTCCTTTCGATCCGGCGCAGCCTAAGCACGAAGCTTCCGTCTGCTCGATATACCGCTGTATTTTTGGTAAGGTGCGACTTTCGCAAACGCCTGTAGCACATCTGGGCGCTTACCAGCACCCGAAGGGCGACCGGAGGGCGGTTGAGCGAAGCGGCACAAGCCCAAACCGCCCTCCGAGTCGAAGCCGCAGCGATGCACCGCATCGACCGGCTTTGCTGGTGGGCTGATGTGCTACCTTGCGAATGAAGTCGCGCCTCAAAAACAGCGATGGAGAGATGGCGCAGAAAGTGGCTGCCACCGAATGGATAAAAGTGGGCGTAGCGGCTATCGCCACACATCTAAATTTCCCCTCTACCGCATTTCCAAGAAATATAGAACTCAGTCGTTGTAGAAATGCTAGATTGGTGCATCCGTTTGAGCCGCAGACCAGCCACCTGAATTGATGGCTGGTATTGATCCCATTCCCGTTATTCGTAAGCCAGCACTCTATCGACAGGTTTACGCACAGCACTCCAAGCGGGAGATGCACTCGCAATCACTGCAATAGCGACGACAGCGAAGAACCAGATAACCCACCCACCCCCTGAAAGCGTGAGACTTACGGGCATCCCAAAGCCTATGTCAAATACTTGGGTCATCAACCCACTCAATGGAATTGAAAGGAGGACAGCGAATATCCAACTCAAAACGCCGGTGAACACACCTTCTAACAGGACGATTTGCAGGACTTGCGGCGTTGATGCACCCATCGCGCGGAGAATGCCTATTTCGCGGGTACGTTCTAGGACATTGAGGCTCATCGCCGCAGCCAATCCGAATCCACCGACAATGATGAAGAGCGCCGCCATGATCAACAGAATGCCGGTGATCAAAAGCATATGTGTCTGGAAGACTCCACGTGTGTCTTCGGTTTTCCACATTGTGGTGACGTCAAATCCCATGTCGGTAAGTTGAACCTCCAAATCTCGCGCGATTTCATCAACGCGTGTTTGATCCGATACGCGCACCACGATATTCGCAGCCTGTCCCGTTTGCCCAATCATCTGGGAGAAATAATCAAAAGGAACGTAGGCAGTTCCTGAGAGATACTCCCATGAGATACCGACCAACTGCCATACGGTCTGCACACCATTGATACTGAGCGTGATTTCATCACCGACGACAGTGTCAATTTCAAGAGTCTTCAGGAGTGCACTGTTGATCACAATCGCATTTTGATCATCTGGCTGAAGCCATCGCCCCGAAGTTATCGGTATTTCGGGAATCAATTGTGTACCGCGTGGTAGCGCAGCAATCCGCAGAGGATGTCCCAGTGTGCCATCAGGCAGCACGACCGACGCTTGTCCACCACCCCATGTCTCGATACGCTCCACGCCGCTGATGTGGCTGACCGCGTTTTCAACTAAAGTTTGTGCATACGATTGGCTGAAGGATATATCGAGGTTGTAGGGCACGGCATCAAATTTGCGTGCCACTTCCGTGTCGATGGATGCGATCACATTCATGGCAGCCGTAAAACTTGCGCCCGCGGTTGTCAATGTGATCAGTGTGAGAACAAGGCGGTTGCGGCGTCGAAAAGTATTACGCAGGGAAAGGAGAAATGGGCGGGCGATTCCTGTGACTTTGCTGAGAAACACATCGATGATGCTTGAACCAAATTGCCCCTTCCCGACTCCATAATCGCTGAGCGCATCTACCACGGTTCTCCGACTCCCTTTGCTGATCGGGTATATGCTTGCGATCAACGGCATGAGCAGCCCGACAGCAGTAATCAGACCGTATGCCCATACATCAACGCCGTAGTCAAAGATGTCGAAGTTAAGCATGTTCACCGCTTGATCGCTGGCAAGCATACGCCCCAACGACACGCTGATAGGCAGACCGATCACCAATGCGATTACGCCTAGAGTCAAGACCATGAGCAAGTAAATGCCAGCAATTTGTCCGATGCTCCCACCAATCGCTTTCATGATGCCGATCTGACGAATCTGTTGAGCCAGCATTGCCGAAATCATGTTCGTGACCAGAATGCTGCTCATTATCAGTGTCAGTATGCCTGAGATTCCCAACATCATTAGGAATGCGGACATCAGGTCAGCATGGGGGTGCTTCCCGGGTTCAGGAATATCAATGCGTGCGACGGTATAACCATTTTCCTCCAGCCATTCCTTGATCGCATAGGCTGTTTCGCGGATGTGTGCTTGATCAAACTTGTTTTCGGCGACCGTCAGAAGCAACTGATTCAGGGAGAAATCGCCGCCAAAAAGCGCCAACGTTTCTGGGGTGATGTAGCCGTAAACGCGACCTTCTACCCAAGCGGGCGGCAAACCCGGTGCATGGACAGTTCCAGTTACGGAGAGGGGGCGCTCGTCTACATTTGGTAATTTGACGACGACTGTATCCCCTATTTCTGCCTGTGCAACTTGTATCGCCGTCCGTTCGAACAGGATTTCTCCTGTGCCGGGCTGCCAAACACCTTGGTCTGGCGTAAATGTGCCAATCTGCAGATTGTCGAAATTGGCAATCACATAGAGCCACAGTTCACGCCATTCACCATCTCCGATTCGAATGCGACCGATAATCTGAGCGCGGGCTTCCGCCAACGCAATATCGGGGCGATCAGCGACTATCTGAACGAGATTCTGGTCGACACCATCCACCCACAGTGATGCGGATGCTGGGGTCGTATTGAGATAATTTTTGTCCATTTCTCGGATGAGAATGGAATAGGTGGTGGCAACCGTCCCGACACTGACTACGCCAACGACCAGCGCCAAGATCACAAGAAACGCACGGGCTTTATTTTCCCATAGGTCACGGAAAGCTTTGCGATAGTAGGCGGTCATGGTCATGCCGTCCCTGCAACGATTAACCCGTCAACCAGCGTGATCGTATGGTCAACTTGAGCGGCAAAGTCTTGCTCATGGGTTACGACGATCACGGTTTTTCCCGCTGACACTTGAGCCTCCAGCATTTGGAAAACTGTCGAAGCAGTTTGTGTGTCGAGATTGCCGGTCGGTTCATCAGCCACAATAAGAGGTGGATCATTCGCCAGCGCCCTCGCAATCGCAACTCGCTGCTGCTGCCCCCCAGAAAGTGTAGACGGAAGCTTGTGCGCCTGTTCCACAATCCCCATTTGATCAAGTAATTCCAGTGCCCTAGATCTACGCAGCTTGACCGGCACGATTTTGCAGAAATCCATTGCCAGCATGACGTTTTCCACGACGGTCAAGGTGGGAAGCAGTTGAAAGAACTGAAAAACAATCCCAACATTTCGTCCCCGCCAGCGAGCGGTTTGACTCTCGCTCAATTGATGCAGAGTGATGCCTCCAATAATCACTTCTCCAGATGTGGGATGGGCAATTCCCGTCAGCATGTTGAGGAGCGTGGATTTTCCGCTGCCTGATTTGCCAACCACCGCCACAAACTCGCCCTGCTTGATCTGCATATTGATACCCCTAAGTGCTTTGAACGAACCAGCGGGCGTATCATAGGTCTTGACGAGATTTTTGACCGTGATGAGCGGCATTCCTGTACTAGCCTTGCGTGTTTCCTGCATCGTTTCGGGTTGCTTCACTGTGCTCAACGTGTTCCTCTTCTTCTTGCCATTGACAGACCAGCTAAATTGAGACATAGTGTCTCATATGGATAAAGCTGTCTGTTTAAAGTGTATGATGGGCAGGTTTGGAGAAACAACGTTCAATTCTGGGAAGTTGTCTCATTTGAGACAAGGAGCGGCAAGTGTCTCAGAAAGCACAGAATTTACGATTGCGACGAACGCAAAAACTGCTGCGTGAAGCGCTTGTTGAGTTGATCGAGGAACGCGGTTTCGAGTCGCTCACCGTCGGGGAAATCACCGAGCGAGCGATGATCAGCCGCGCCGCGTTTTACCGCAACTATCAGGATAAATATGCGCTGGTGGAACAAATCTTCGCGGAAGCCATGCAAGTGCTGTTCAATGCCCTTGCAACCCCGGCGACTGAACACCCGCCGGAGCTGTGGGTACGCTTTTTTGAGCATATCGCAGACTATGAACGGCTGTATCGTGCATTGCTCGGTCGGAAGGGTAGTCCTTGGTTTGTGCAAAAGATGCGCGCAACACTGATCGACTTACTCAAGCAGTACCAGCGACTCGCCGCCGGATACGCTGCCCCAAGACAAAACGCATCAACCGACGTGGACGACTTCGTTCCCACGCTTCTCGCTGCGATGCTCGTTGAAGCGATTACGTGGTGGCTTGAACACCAACGTCCGTATCCGCCGGAAGCCATCGCCAACCGCTGTATTGCGTTGGCGACTGCCATTTTCACAGAAACGGGCACATGGCGCTAAGGTGTTTTCACTTCTTTTTTGTGAGCGACAATTGCATAACGTTCATCGGTCACCTTGCCACCCCACAATTCGACTTGCGCCGCCAAATCGTGAATCGTAATCTGCATCATCGCCGCAGGGAGCGCCGAGACGATCTCGTTTGCGTGTAACCCCGCGCCCGTGTGCCAAAAGCCTTCAATGAGGAGAAAACGTCCTTCAGGTTTGAGGAGATTAGCCCACCGCTGCAGCACCTGATCTGTATCGAGAAGTGCCCACAAGAGATGACGGCAGACAATGACTTCAAATTGCTGTGCCTCAAACTGAGGAAACGCAGCATCCATCACCTGAAACTGAATCGCAACCCCCTTGCTTGCGGCTTTTTCCCTTGCACGATCAATCATGGCAGGGGATAAATCAATGCCGATGACATGATGACCGAGTTCTGCAAGCACGATACTCAACGAACCTGTTCCACAGCCGATATCTAAGACGACTGCCGGAGCAGCGGGCAAATGCGAACGCAGCAGCGCCGTCCATGCAGTACGAACGACTTCATCCCGTAAACCATGATCCGGCTCATTATCGAATGAATCCGCCGCCTCATCCCACATGCGGCGGGTTTCCTCAAGCTGGTTTTCGTGAGCAGTCATGCGTTTTACTCTCTCCTGTGAATCAATTACGTCGACGCAGTGCCTTTCGTTTTGAGGCTCTCGCTTTCATGCGCATGAACAGGATCAGCATGAATGGTAATCTCGCCCAAGTGGGGAACTGCCCGCTTAAGTGCCTGTTCGACATGCTCCGAAACGTGATGACTTTCTGCCAGTGACAATCCCTCATCAACTGTAATCGCCAGTTCTGCGAACAACTGATGTCCCACCCAGCGCACGCGGATGCGTGTGATCTCGCGCACGTCGTCGATGTGACCCAACTGATGCTCGATCTCATCGACAATGGCAGGATCAACCGCGTCCATCAGACGATACCAGATGCGCCGTGCCGCATCGCGGGTGATGAACAGGATCGCCACGCCGATCAACAGCCCGATAATCGGGTCAAGGATCGGCAGCCCAATGAGCGTTCCACCTGCCGCAAACAGTACTGCCAGCGAGGTCAAGCCGTCAATGCGGGCGTGTTCCCCATCAGCGATCATTGCGTCCGACCCAATCCGGCGTCCGGTGCCAATTTGCAGCAAGGCAACCGCTTCATTCCCCATAAAACCGATGACAGCGGCTGCCGCTACCCAACCGACATTTTCCATCGGCTGCGGATTGAGCAGTTTTTGAATCGATTCCCAGAACACGACACCAGCGCTGACCGCAATCGAGAGGACGATGAAGACGCCCGCGACATCTTCCGCCCGCCCAAAACCATAGGTATAGCGCCGGGTCGCCACCCGCCGCGCCAGATAGAACGCGACCAGCAGCGGAATCGAGTTAAGTGTATCCCCGATGTTATGCACAGTGTCCGCCAGCAGCGCGACGCTGCCGCTCAAGGCAACAATCCCGACTTGCAGCAGCGATGTGAGTCCGAGTGCCGCCAGCGCCAGCCAAACGGTGCGAATGCCTTCTTCATTCGAAGTGAATGCCGCGTCGGCATTCAGCGAAGCATGTTCATGCCCGTGCAAATGGAAAATCTGCGCGATCCAGCCGAGTACGCCGGAGGGATGATGATGGTCGTGGTCGTGTTCATGGTTGTGCTCATGCGAATGGTCGTGGTTATGATCGTGGTTATGGTCGTGCGGATGGTCATGGTCATGCGCGTCATCATGATCGTGGGTGTGATTCTCAGTCATTTTGTTTACTCGAAACGCTCACCGTAAGCGCTTGATTTTAGTCTCGAAGTGTTCCTACAATGGCTTACTGCAAAAATTGGCAAGAAGGGGATCGCCATGTCCCACAAGAGCATCGAATACGAAGACATTATCCGCGCGGCAGGGCATCGGGTCACGCCGCAGCGTATCCATATCCTTGACGCCGTGTGCGCGGCGAACGGTCATACGACGTTGGGCGAGGTCTACGCACGGGTGCGGCAGGTCGATCCCTCGATTGATCGTTCAACCCTCTACCGCACGTTGAAATTGTTCGTAGAGTTGGGGCTGGTTGTTTCCGCTGACAAACACGATGGTGAAACGTACTACGAGATTGCGAAGCCGCACCACCATCACCATCTTGTCTGCCGGAAGTGTGGACAAGAACGGGAAATCGACCATGCCGTGATCACACGCATGGTCGAACAGGTGCTGTCAGATTACGATTTCAGGGTCGATACCAATCACTTGATCTTGTTCGGCATCTGCGGCGCATGTGCGGCACAGTTGTCTGATCGTTGAAATTTCGCTTCCTCTGTGCGCATTAGCCGCCGTGCATCGCTTGCAGCGCGCCGAAAAGATCGAAATTGTTGACGAGGATATGCATGGTGAGCATCAGTGCGACAATCACGGCGATCACGATGAGAATGCGGACAATACGTTTGCGGTGCAGTGTCATGGTGATTTTCCTTTAGACGTATGCAAGGGTTTCACGAACGGTCAAATTGGCAGCCTGCCGCGCGGGGACAGCGCTGGCAGCCGTAGAACCGAGGATCAAGATCGCCAACCACAGCCCCAACCCCAACGGCGCGATCATCAAGGGCAGCGGCGACCGGAACGACATTTCACCGAGATATGCTCCCATCCCGAACGAGAGCGGCAGGGACACCGCGAAAGCAAGCACGTAGCTCATCAGTCCGATCATCACGCCTTCGCTGATCACGTTCAGCAGCACGGTTCGAGAGCGTGCGCCAATCGAGCGCATAATGCCGAATTCGCGGGTACGTTCGATCACGCTGGTGCTCATGCTGGAAGTCAGCCCCAGCAGACCGACAACCGCCATCACGACGGCGATGAGCAGCAGCGCGACGATGAACACAAAGACATGTCCGCTGGTCGCGTTATCAAGCAGCACTTCAGACACCGCCACGCGCACGCTGATTCCCGCCTGACCGAGCGTCTGTTCAATCCGCTGTGTCACGGCGGCGACGAGTTCAGGATCGCTGGCAGTCATGGCGACGCGCACCGCGTTCGTCAGGGTTGGTTGAATTTGTGCGGCAGCGGCGAAGGTTTCCGGAGTCACGTAAGCGGCGGCAGGTGACAAAATCTGGCGCAGCACGCCAACGATTTCGAGGGTTACGGGCTGACCTTCGATCAACAGGGTGATCGTGCTGCCCACAGCCGCCTCTGAGAACAGCACGAATGCGCTCTGATTCAGTACGACGCGGTGGGTATCCTCCGCCTGTAACCAGCGTCCACTGAGCATCGGCGTGTTTATGAAGGTGCTGTCGGAGGGCGCTGACCGGAGCGTGAAACTTCCGTGACCGCCATCAGGATAGGTGCGGACGATATCCAGCCCATTCGGGCGCGCGACTGCCGCCGGAATCAGGTTCCATGACTCGACTTCCGCGACCCCTTCGACTCCGCTCAACAGCGCCGCGAGCTGCTCCATCGGCTGCGGCGCATTCAAGCGGACTTCAAGGTCATAGTGACGATCGACTGCGGCTATATTGATATAGGTTTGCCATGCGCTGCTCGTATTTAGTCCGGTCATGAACATCCCACCTGCCGCGCCGAGCAAGCTCAAGCTGAGGATTAAGCGTGAGCGCCGCCGAAAAGTGTTGCGGAAGGCGAGCAGCACTGAACTATTGATCCCCTGTATCCGGCTGAGCCAGTTTTCGAAACGGCTCGAACCGAATGCGGCGGTTGTCCCATAATCCGACAGCGTGGCGCGGACGGTGACACGGGTCGCGCGGCGGATCGGGCGAAGCGCAACCAGCAGCGGGAGTAGGATAGCCATCAGCAGCAGCGCGCCGTAGACCCACAGCGGCACAGCGTAGCTGTACACGTTGAGATTGAGAAGCTGCGCCACCACCGATGAAAATCCACGCGCGGCCCACATGCCCGGCAGAATTCCGATCACGGCGGCGATCAAGCCCAACCCCATGACGAGCGCCAGATACAGCGCGGCGATCTGACTGGAACGTGCGCCGATGGCTTTCATGATGCCAATCTGCCGGATTTGCTGCGCCAGCAGCCCGCCGATCATCGTAGCGGTGAGGACAGCGCTCAAAATCAGCGATAGGACGCTGAAAGCGAGGAACACCATCATCACCGTGTTCATCTGACTTTGATGCGGGTGGCGCAGCGGCGGCGGGATGCGAATTTCATCGACCACGCGCCCTTGTGCTGTCAACCACCCGGTCAACTGTTCGACCGTCGTTTCAATGGCACTCACGCTGTCCGGTTGGTCGCGCACGGTGATTTTGAGGATGCGCAGTGTCGTATCCTCCCCAAATGCCGCCAGCGTCGCCGGGGTGATGTAGCCGTATACAGTTTGTTCCTGCCATGCCGGGGCGAGGCTGGGATCAAATACGGTGCCGCTGATGGCGATTGGCTGTGTTGTGCCGTTGGGCATTTGTACAGTGAGCGAGTCGCCAAGCTGGATGGTGTCCAGCAGAGTCAGTACGGCGCGTTCAACGAGGATAGTATTTTCAGGGGGCGGAAATGCACCTGCTTCCGGGCTGACGGTGCTGATCCGCGCATTCGCAAAGTCCGGCACGACGAACAGCAGCAGCGGCACCCATTGATCCGGCGCGACTTCGACGCGCCCGTTCACCCATGAGGTCGCTTCCGCATCCGCGATATTCGGCTGCCGACGTACCGCATCTAGGAGCGCTTCATCGACGTGATCGACTTCGATGAACGCCGATGCCGGGTTCGTGCCGACATAATTCACGTTCATCTCGCGCGTCATGACGGTGAAGGTGGATAGCATCAGCGCTACTGCGAAGATGCTGGTTGCAAGCGCGGTGACGAGCATCGCCATGCGCCCGCGCGCCAATACCAGATCGCGGGCAAGTTTCATCCAGCGGGGGCGGCTCATGCGGGCACTCCGATTTCATTGGCGACAATTCTGCCATCCGCCAGTGTGATAAAGCGGGTGAAGAAGTGTGCGAGATCGCGCTCATGCGTCACCATCACGACTGTTTTTCCTTCGGCGGTGAGACCAGCGAAAAGCTGCATCACCGCGTCCGTGGTCTGCGAATCGAGATTGCCCGTTGGCTCGTCGGCGACGAGGAGCGGCGGATTGTTGGCAAGCGCACGGGCAATCGCGGCGCGCTGCTGCTGTCCACCAGAAAGATCGGCGGGCAATTTGTCCGCCTGATCCGCGATGCCGACTTTTTCGAGCAGATGCAGCGCGCGCTCCCGGCGCTGGCGGACGGGATAGGTATTGCAGAAATCCATCGGCAGAATCAGGTTTTCGGCGATGGTCAGCGTTGGCAGCAGTTGGAAGAACTGAAAGACGATGCCGACGTTTTTTCCGCGCCACACGGCGAGCTGCTCCTGATTGAGTTGATGGACGGGAGTCGAGGCGACCATCACTTCGCCGGAAGTTGGCTCGTCGATACCGGTGATCATGTTGATCAGAGTGGATTTGCCGCTGCCGGAACGCCCAACGATGGCGGTGAATTCGCCTTGATCGATGGTGAGGTCAATCCCGTCGAGTGCGGTGAATACTTTTGCGCCTGTCCAATACGTCTTGGTCAATCCGCGCAGTTGAATCAAGGGGGAGGGAGCAGGGTGCATCTGTGCCACAAGCTTTTCCTTTAAGATAAACTATCCCATATCGAACACCATGTTCGGTTTCTACTATAATGGGAGTAGGGGGTTGTGGGTCAACAACCAAAGCCCCGGAAAAGTTCTTTACGGAACACACACGCCGATTTGTTCGGAAAGTAAGGTGAAGGATGCGAAACGACAAAGATGACCGTCGCTCGAAACGTACCCGTCAATCACTCGGAGATGCACTGATTGAACTGATGCTGGAAAAGCACTTTGAGGAGATCACCGTTCAGGATATTCTGGATCGCGCTAACATCGGGCGTTCCACCTTTTATGCGCATTACAGCGACAAAGAGAGTTTGTTAATCAGCCAGATTGAGCAGGTGATCCGGGATATGAAGGCGTACGCGACCGAAGCAGACAGCACCCACCCCGGTCTGCTGCCCAGCCTTGAACTCTTCCGGCATGTGAAGGAGCAGCGCCGCCTGATGCAGGCATTCGTTTGGGGGCGCGGCGCTGAGCTGTTGACGAACGATTTTCAGGGGAAAATGACCGCCCTGATTGAGCAGAAATTACGGGCGCTGATTCCGGCAGCCTACGAGCCTTCCGTGCCGCTGCCGATTGTGGCAAAGTTTGTGGCGAGTACTTTCTTGCTGCTGCTGCGTTGGTGGTTTGACGAAGATATGCAGCACACACCGGAACAAGTGAACGACATGTTCCAGCGGCTTGTCATGCCAACGCTCCACGGGTTGATGATGTCCGAGGTTGGTGAGGTATAGGCTTTGATGGAGCAGCCCAGCGGCGTGTGCTGAGGTGCTCCCCCTTGAAGTTCGATTTTACTCAATCCAATTGGACAGAATCGTCAGCAGGATGACAGCTTGGGTCGGGTCGTTCGTCGGCACATGGACGCGAAACTCGTGCGGTCCGCCCATCATCTCATGCATCGTGAAGCGCAGCGAAATCGTCGTCTCCTCACCCGGTTGGAGCGTCATGTGGCTGACGATAGCGCGCGGCGGGCAGCAGCCCTGCACCAGTTCGACGCGCGGTTCCTCCAGAATCCTCAGCGGCTGATCGCCCGTGTTGCGGATGCGGAAAATGCTCTCAGCGAATTCCTCCATCTGCAGGTCACCATGATCGATGAGCGTCGTTGAGACTTCCGCGTGTGGCGCGCCGGTCACTTCAGGGACATAAGGGGCGCTGTTCTGGCTGGTGATCACTGCCAGTCCAATGCCGACCACCACAATCACCCCGACGATGATCAGGAATGGGCGGCTAAGGATCGTGCGTTTGGGATTCATGGTTTGCGAACTCATTTTTCTGTTCCTCTCTAGGGTTGGGTTTGGGCAGCCCGCGCTTCTTCATCAAGGGTCACGCGCTGTTGGTAAATGCGCTGCTCCTCTGTCCACATCGTTTTAATGTAGGCAATGATTAGGGCTGCATCGTCTCGGTCATACAGGCTGTCCCAACGCGGCATGGTGTAGAAGTTGTTGGGGTCGGCAAAGCCACCCTCTACCACATACCGCAGCAGCAGTTCATCACTGTGATGCCATGTGTGCCCAGTCTCATTGTGGGGCGGTGCGCCGAGTCGCCCGGTTGCGTCCGGTTCCAAAGGGGCTTCAGGAAATTGTCCTTGCCCATCCACGCCATGACACGCCGCACACGTTTGCTCATAATACACGCGTCCCTGAGCAATTTGCTCCGCGTTGTAGCTGACCCCTTTGACAGTACTGCCGGGATCGCCGGGAGTGCAAGCGGCAATCAGCATGAGGATAAGGGCAGCACAGCACAAGAAAATCTGTTGCTTGGTCACTTCCAAATAGGTGGCGTAGGTTACGGATAACATCTGTGATCTTTGGGGTACATGTTTATCTTATCCACGAATTGAGCGATCGGTCGCTCCGTTGGGCAGTAGCGGACGATATAATTCTGGCTCTTTCTGAAAAGCGCCTTGACATACGGGACAGCAGAAGTAGTAGGTTTCACTGGCGTATACGGTGCTTCCGTATGCCTGCCGGGGTTCAATCAGCGCGCTGCATACCGGGTCACGTACCAGATGTTCCGGCTGAGTAGTCATTGTGGGCAGCGAGACCTGCACGACCGTGCCTCTCTGGATCGCGCTGTCGATTTTGAGCGAACCGCCCAGATTTGAGACGCGCTCCTGCATCCCTATCAATCCGTAATGACGTTTGAATGCGAGGTCGCCAAGTTGATCCGGGAACTGAAAGCCCCGCCCATCATCGCGGACGGTGAGCAGGACTGCCAACTCCCCATAAGCGAGCGTGACTTCAGCATGCGCCGCACCGCTGTGACGGATCACATTCGACAGCGCTTCTTGAGCCGCGCGAAACAACGTCAATTCGCGTGGTTCATCGAGACGGCGCGGCGTTCCTTCGATGTGCAACTGAAAGATTTGCGGCGTTAGCTTGTCAACATGCATTTTGAGCGCCGCCACCAGCCCCAATTCTTCAAGCGCAGGTGGGCGTAAGCCGCCGATCAATTCCCGCAGGCTGTTCACAACCGTGACTGCCTGCTCGCGTGCAGCTTGCAGCAGTTTTACCGCCCGTTCCGGGTCGGTTTGCACCCAGTTTTTTGCCAAATCGATTCCCTGCGTCACCGCGACGGTGGATTGAACCACATCATCGTGCAGTTCGCGGGCAATGCGCCGCCGCTCGTTTTCGAGGCTGTCCGCTAGGCGCTCGGTGTAGGCACGATTCTGATCTTGGGCGCGCCGCACATGCCCGACCATGCCCGCCATCGCTCGGCTCAGTTCACGAATTTCGGCAATTCCAGTGCTTGCCTGCTCAAAGGAGTCGAGCTTGCCGCTGGTAAGCTGTGCCGCTTGTCCTGAAAGTTGGCGAATGGGACGGAGGACGCGCAGATAAAACCAAACGTTGCTGGCGATCAACAAGGATGCAGCGATGCAGCAGATATGAACCCAATCGACCTGATGCACCATCAGCCGCCGCTCCCATTCTCCAATTGGATGAACCCATGCTGCAAGGCAACCATGACCGCTTCAGTTCGGGTAGCAACCCCCAGTTTCTCGTAGATATTCTTGAGATGCCCCTGTACCGTGCGGTCGGAAATAAAGAGCAGGCTGCCAATTTCTTTGTTGGTCTTGCCGGATGCGGCATGAGTCAGCACTTCGAGTTCGCGCTCGGTCAGCCGTTCGATCTGCGCCGTCATCTCATGCATATGCTGTTCAACCCGTGTCAGGGTTGCCGCGTCAAAGGCGCGGCGTCCCCCGGCGACTTCCTGTAAGGCAGCGAATAACTCGGAGAGTTCAGCCGTTTTCAGAATAAAACCGTCTGCGCCCGCCTCAAGTAGGGCATGGACGTAAGCGGGTTCGTCATAAGCGGTCAGCACTAGGACGCGGACAGCGGGATAGTCATGGCGAATGCGCCGCGTCGCTTCAACACCGGTCAATTCTGGCAGATGAATATCCATGATGATGACATCCGGCAGCAGTTCGCGCGTCATTTCGACCGCTTCCCGTCCATTGGTCGCTTCACCAACGACGTCTACACCTTGACTTTCCAGATACAGCCGCGTTCCCTGACGGACAATCTTATGATCTTCTGCAAGCAGTACTCGCACCATCGCTGTACATCCTTTAACTCAGTTCCATGATAACAAACCCTTTGGCACGCAAAACGCGCCATTTGGCGTGTATGCTGCGCCGCGTTAGTCGCTAGACTCGACGAAATCAGACTTGAGGAGAGGAATCGATGGAAACGAAAACGGTTAAGGTTCCGAATGTTGGCTGCAATGGCTGTGTGAACACCATCAAGAGCGAAGTCGGCGCACTGCCCGGCGTTATCTCGGTCGATGGCAGCCCGGAAACCAAACTGATCACCATCCAATGGGAACATCCTGCTGACTGGTCGAGCATTCGGCACACAATGACTGCGCTTGATTATGCGCCCGAAGAAGCTTAATCCACCCGTATACGATTGATAACTGAAGAAAGTCAGCACATGATGATCAAAAAACTGAGTATCCTTGTTGGTGTTTTCGCTCTGCTGTTTATCACAGGTGTCGTATCGGCTCAAGAGGCCGCGACGCGCAGCGAACGCGCCGAAATTCGTTTTCTCGAAGGGATGATCGACCATCATCAGATGGCACTGGATATGGCAGCGGACTGCCTTGCCAAAGCAGTTACCGAGTCGGTTCAGACGCTTTGTCAGAACGTCATCACTGCCCAGAGCCGTGAGATTTTGACGATGCGCGGGTGGCTGCTCGCTTGGTATGCGGTCGATTATGAACCCGTATCGATGCTGCACGCCGATCATGAGGATGTCTCCACAGGTGGCGGCATGATGGGCGAAGGCATGATGGGGATGATGCAGGGCATGTCCGGTATGATGGCACAAATGTCCAGCATGATGGACATGATGAGCGGCATGATGCAGGGCGGCGGCATGATGGGCGAAGGCATGGGTATGGGTATGATGGGTGGCGGAGACACCCAAATGGGCGCGGTATGCGTATGTTCTCGATGATGGGCATGACGACGGTTGGCGATTTGCTCGAAGCTACTGCTGATCTTGACCCTGCGACTCCACTGATGGACGTGCTCGGCAGCATGATGGAGTCCGGCGCGATGGGCATGGGTTCAGCCATGCCGATGATGGGTGAGATGACGTTCGGGCAGATGATGACGATGATGACCGAAATGGGTAATCTGACTATCGGTGATGTGCAGGCGATGATGGGGCACCTGGATGACGGTGCAAATGCGACCATGATGGCGCTGATGCAGCATCATATGGAAGTAATGGCGGGCGGCGACTCAGCAGCGGGCGACGGTGATCATGAAGCGCATCATCCGGAAAGCGCGGAGGCAGAACCTGCAGCGCAGGGTGAAGATCATTCCGACCATGAGACGGCGGGGGGCGTGGTTGCCGGGGATCACGCCGACCATGAGGCATCTGGTGCGTTCACTGACCCGTCGATGATGATGGGGATGATGGCGGGACTCAGCCGCTTGACGGGCACAAACTACGAAATCGCGTGGCTGGAAGCGATGATCGACCATCACGACGATGCCATTCATATGTCGGAGCGGCTGCTGCCGCAGGTCGTTCACCCTGAACTAGGTGAACTGGCACAGCGGATCATCGACGATCAATCGGCTGAAATCGAAGCGATGGAAACACTGATCATAGATTTGGCGAACGCTCAGTAACGAGTGTTTCGAGAAAGCTGAGCCTCGAACCATTCATCCCACGCAATCCAAAACGGGCAGACGGTTTAAGCCGTCCGCCCGTTGCCGCGCCATCAGGGATGCCCA
>JAPKMU010000077.1 GCA_026645745.1 Anaerolineae bacterium
TTGTCGGCGCGGGATGGATAAGCGCCAGCAGCACGCGCGCCCGCCCTTCGCCTAACGCCATCACCAATTCTTTCTCCGGGTTTGCCAGCGTAGGCGACTCATACCATACGCCGCTCCCGTGCGCGCCGTAGATCAGCATCGGCTCGAACTCAGGGACAATCTGCCACATGATACTATCCGGGCAGGTCAGCGCGGCAGGCACAAGGTACAACCCGCGCCCATCGAGATTGACATCCATCAAGGGATAGCTGCATGTGCTTTTTGACTTGTCAAGCTGGATCAGCATCGGCGCGTAGGTCATCGCTGGCGATACATTGTTGAGCATGGTATCCGCGCCGTGCAGTGCCAACTGCCGCGCGTGCTGCAAAATATCTTCGTCAAACCGCAGCATCATGCGTTCCCAATGAGCGGCTAAAACCCGCTGCCAGTACAGGCGAAGTTCCTCGATCAAACACGCGGTCGCTTCTGAAGGGTGGCTGAGGAAGAAATGTCGGTGTTCGGATTCACCGTGCAAGTCAATCAGCTTTTCGATATTGGCACGGATCCCGTCTGCCGGAGTATCAAACACGCGCGCTAACTCGGTCTCAAAGTCACATATGCGGCTTTCCGGCGTCGGCGTGATGAAATCCGCAATGTAGCTGCGCGGTGCGACCAGCGCATCCATAAACGGAAACTCCAGCCCATGCAGTGCCCGCTCCGCTTCATCGATCCATCGGTTGTACAGCCCGTAATACTCGCGCGGATTCGTCAGCAGCTTGAAGCTGTTTACGATTGTCACCAACGGACTGTAAGAGAAACGCAGCCCGGTTAAGTCGTGCGGCGTCAAGTGGATGTTTATCGTTTTCATCGGTTTCATCCAACTGTGATTACCTCAACAGGATACGCTATTTCAGTCCATTTGTTCCAATCATTTCGAAAACTCGAAATCAGTTGAGGACGGGTCAATACGGTCATATGATGAGGTTGTCGTGCGTTTATGAGCGAACGGAGTCCCAACATGAACGACTACGAAATGGTCATCCTACAGCGGCAGCGACAGCGCGAATTGATCCGTGAACGTGAGTCAGTCATGCTGGCGCGCAGTGTGCAACCGCCCGCTGATCCATGTGCGCCAAGTGTGTGGAGTCAGGTGAAAAGTTGGGTGCAAAGTATGATGCCGAAGCATGTTCACATCATGCCCAACCCGCGCCCCTGCCCCGACCTATCTACGGACTGATCCCCCACTTCACCCGTACAAAAATGTACCACGCCGCCCATCAGTGTATACGGGAAACCGCGTAAAGTAGAGCCATCTTTACAAGGCAGACGCGGCGGAAACGACCGCGCACAATAAGGAGAACTCTCATGCTCAGTTGGGCGATTTTCTTCCTGTTAGTGGCACTGGTGGCAGCGATTTTTGGTTTCGGCGGCATCGCGGGAACAGCGGCAGGCATCGCGCAGTTAGTCTTTGTCGTATTCATCGTGCTGTTTTTGCTGTCGCTGCTTTTCGGACGACGCATCAACCTATAACCGAAAACGCTGTTTTCCCCTTTGAACCCGGTACTGTCAGTACCGGGTTTGTTTTATGCCCCCTATCCTATTTGATCCCTCGTTAGATAGGTCACCTGTCCTATTTGAATCCTAGGCAAGCGATGGATGGGTTCACTCTACGTTCTACATACAATCATATAGGTGATATTCTTGGGTAATTCCGGCGAGCGGCTGAATTGAGGAATTTTGGAAGCGCGAATCATCTTTCGCAATACCGTCATTGTGCTGGCGACGGTTGCAGCCGCGTATATCTTGGTAAGCAGCATTCGCATCCTCATCGTTACCCTGCTTGCAGTGATCATCGCGTCGGCGGCACGTCCAGCCGTGCGGCGCTTGGAGCGCATCGGGCTGCCTCCGGCAGCGGCGATCTTGTTGGTCTACGGGGGTATCTTAATCGGGATCGGCGTTCTGCTGCTCTTGGTCGTGCCGCCCGTCATCAATCAGTTGGCGAACTTCCTTTCAAATGAAAATTTGCTTGCGGTTCGGCTGCAAGTGGTCGTCAATTGGCTAGAAAACACCCTTTCAAGCATCACGGGGGGTCCGATCACGCTGATTAACCCGGCGAATTTGAGCAGTACCGCCGAGTCAATCGTGACTCAGGTGCGCGATATCGCACCGGAATTCGTCGATGATATTGGTGGAGTGGTTGGCGAAATCGTCCTGATCTTCGTGATGGGGGTGTATTGGCTCACATCGCGCGACAAGATCGCGGACTTTATCGAAAACATCCTTGCGCTGCGCAGCCGTTACAAGGCAAACCAGATCATCTTAGAAGTCGAAACCGCCGTCGGGAGTTATGTACGCGGCGTGATCTCGGTCGCGTTGATCGTCGGCGGGTTGAATTTCATCCTGCTGATGATTTTAAACGTCCCCAACGCGGGGACTTATGGCTTTATCATCGGCGTAATGACCATGCTGCCTGTAGTGGGTGGTTTTATCGGCGGCGGCGGTGCAACCCTGCTCGCCGCGCTTTCGTCTCCGGTGCATGGTGCCCTCGTTTTTATCGTGTTTGTGCTCGTTCAACAGTTGGAAACCCACTATTTGACCCCGCGTGTGATGGCGCGCAGTATGCGCATCGATCCGCTGCTGGTGATCATCGGAATTTTGGCAGGGTTCACGCTGTACGGGGTGATCGGCGGCATTATCGCGGTGCCCATCATCGGAACGATCACGATTCTGCTGCGGAATCTTGTCATTGAGCCGCAGGTCGAAAAAGTGGCAAACAAGATCGAAGGCGGCGCGGTCATCTTGAACACAGGCGAACCTGTTGAATCGGATGAAACCACACCCGGCGGCTTGGTCATTGGGCGCTAAACGTAGTTTGTTTTAGCGGAGCACCAAAGGTTTCATATGAACGAAGCAGCGCGGAAGATCCTTAGCGAAAGCAGCGGGCGCGGGCTTTCCCCGCCTGCCATACGCTATGGCAATGCCATGATCTTTACGACGGTCGCCCTGATGTTGTCCATCGTTTTTCATGCCGTCATGGGTGACTCACTGCTTCTGTTTTTCAGCTTCGCGGTCGTCCTCAGTGCATTCTACGGCGGGCTTGGTCCGGGGGTGATCTCGGCACTGGTGGGGCTGCTCTATTTTGATTACTTCCTCACGCCGCCCACCGATTCCTTTACGTTTGCCGACCACCCGGAGCGCGTGCTTCAAGGGGCGTTGTTTGTCTTGATCGCGGTCGTTGTCAGTTACGCACAGGATCGCCGTCAAAAAGCGGAGCGGCATCACAGCAACATCAGCCGCGAACTCGAAACCGTGCTGATGGCAATCGCGGACGCGGTCACCGTGCAAACGGCGAACGGAACGGTCATTTACGCCAACCAAGCCTCCGCCGAGATGAACGGTTATAAGAGCGTTGACGAGATGCTGAAAGCGCCGATTACGCAGCTTCAATCAGCAGTCGAACTTTACGACGAGGATGATCAACCTTTTCCGTTCACCCGTCTGCCGCGCTACCGCGCCTTTGCCGAAAAAACCAGCAGCGATGTCGTCGTCCGCCTTGTGCGCAAAGATACAGGCTCAAGCCGCTGGTTTTCGCTGCGCGCCGCGCCAATTGTGAACCAGCGCGGAATCCCCCGGCTTGCTGTCACTGTCAGCCGCGATATCACGCCGATGAAAGAATCGCATCAACGCTTACTTGACCTCGCGGAAGAAGTCGAAGAACAGCGCGAACGTTTGGCGGGCATTGTCGCCAATATTCCGGCGATTGTTTGGGAAGCAAGCGGGCAACCGGGAACAACCGGGCGTGTGGATTTCGTCAATGCATATGCTGAAAAACTGCTCGGTTATCCGGTCGAACGCTGGATGACCTCCGTCAACATGTGGCAGGAGATTTGTCATCCTGATGACTGGGAAGGCGTTGTCGAGCAGTCGAAACGCATTTTTACCGACAGCGGCGGCGCAGGCGTCGTTTCGTTCCGTGTGATCAGCAAGGATGGGCGGGTCATTCATATGGACGCGCATACGTCCCTGATCATCGAAAAAACGGGGCTTGCGCGCTTGTACGGCGTCTTCATGGATGTGAGTGAGCGCGTTCAAGGGCAGCGCGCACTCGCCGCGCAGTCTGAAGAACTGCGCCGCGCCAACGAAGAATTGACCCAGTTCGCTTATGTGGCGTCTCATGATTTGCAAGAACCGCTGCGCATGGTCACGAGCTATTTGCAGTTGGTCGAAGCCCGCTACAAAGACCAGTTGGACGACGATGGGCGCGTATTCATCAATTATGCGGTGGATGGCGCAACCCGGATGAAGGCACTGATCCAAGACTTGTTGACCTATTCGCGTGTGCAGCGCCGCCAAGAGGCGTTCACTCGTATCGATCTCAACCGTGTGCTGTCGCGTGTACTGCAAAACCTTGAAGTCTCGATCAGCGAAAGCGGCGCGATCATCACGCATGACACACTGCCAAGCATCCGGGGCAGCGAGGCTGAAATGGCGCAGTTGTTCCAAAACTTGATTGCCAACGCGATTAAGTTCCGCCGTGAGGCTGTACCGGAGATCACCATCAATTGTGAGAAGCAGGACGGGATGGTGCACATCCGGGTGGCGGATAACGGCATCGGCATTGATAAGCAGTACCTTGACAGGATTTTCGTCGTTTTTCAGCGGCTGCATACCCGCGACAAATATCCGGGAACGGGCATTGGGTTAGCCATCGTCAAGAAGGTGGTCGAAAATCACGGCGGCAAGATCACGGTCGAAAGTGAAGTCGGCAAAGGCACGACATTCGCATTTACGCTGCCGATCATGACATGAATGGAGCTTAAGCAGGCATGGGGATGATTCTAGTGGAAGCGATCGACATTTTATTGGTGGAAGACAATCCGGGTGATGTGCTTCTGACGCGAGAAGCGCTCAAGGATATGAAGATGAAAAACAACCTCTATGTCGTCCGCGACGGCGTAGAGGCGATGGACTTTCTGCATCAAGACGCGCCTTTTCGGGATGTTCCGCGTCCGGACATCATCCTGCTTGACCTAAACTTGCCGCGTAAAGATGGGCGCGAAGTGCTGGCGGAGATCAAAGCCGACGAAGTACTGCGCCGGATTCCCGTCGTGATCTTGACCACTTCGGATGATGAACGCGATGTCGTGGCGACTTATAACCTGCACGCCAACTGCTATATCACCAAGCCAGTCGATATGCGCCGCTTTATCGAAATCGTCAAAAACATCGAAAACTTCTGGTTCAGCATCGTCAAGCTGCCGCCGCAGTGAAGCATCATGAATGGGATCGAGGGCTGGTGTGATGGTCATACAAGCGAAAACCGCAGCACAAGGAAGGCGGGAACCTATGGGCGTTGAAACGCTCTCGATCCTGCTCATCGAAGACAACAATGGCGATGCGCGGCTGATCCGCGAAATGCTCCTCACCTATGCTGAATGGGAGATTCAGTGGTCGCATGTTGTGACGCTGCGTGAAGGCTTGGATGCGCTTGATACCGAGTTTTACGACACGATTCTGCTTGATTTAGGACTGCCGGACAGCGACGGATTAGAGACGCTGCGGCAGGTAAACGAGCGTGCCCCTAACACGGCGATCCTCGTGTTGACGGGTCATTCGGATCAAAAACTGGGCGTGCGCGCCGTCGCTGATGGCGCGCAAGATTATCTCGTGAAAGGCGAAATCGAAGGGCGGTTGCTCGTGCGGGCGATCCGCTATGCGATTGAGCGCACTCGTGCCGAATACGCGATGCGCCAGCAGACGCAGACCATCGCTGCTATCGAAGAACGCCAGCGTATCGCCCGCGAACTGCACGATAACGTCAGCCAGACCTTGTTTGTTTGTCGCAGCATGGGCGAAGCCGCGCTCCGCCATCTTGAAAGCAACCCGGCGTATGCGCGTGAACTACTGGAAGAAACCAACCGCTTGACCGCCGCCGCGCTTGCCGAGATGCGCATTCTGCTGCTTGAACTCCGCCCAACGGCAATGGCGAGAGCGAATATTCAGCAGTTGTTCGAACAATACGTCAAGGCGTTTGCAGTGCGGCGCGGCACAGAAGTCCACTTGGAAATTGGCGACCTTGCCCCCCTGCCGGAAGGGGTGCAGATTGCGTTTTACCGCATCATGCAAGAAGCCCTCAACAACATCATCAAGCATGCGCAGGCAAAACAAGTGGATGTCACCGTCAAAGACGGCGGCGGCTATGTCGCCTTGAGCGTAAACGACGACGGTAGAGGATTTGACCTCGCAGCGACTCAGGCGACGAGTATGGGATTAAGCATCATACGCGAACGCGCCGAAGCGATTGATGCCGAATTAGATATTGTCAGCCATCCGGGGGAAGGCACGCAAATCCGCGTGCGCTGGATGAAAACGGAACTGTAATGTAAGGGTATGAGGAAAGGGTAATCCAAAATGAGCAGCACCCGAATCAACGATGAGATGGTATCCTTGAGCGCGAGACGAGTTTCGGAAGGTGCAGTGATGGGCGACAAAATTCGTGTCATGCTGGTTGATGATCACGATATGGTGCGCAGAGGCTTGATGGTCTTGTTAAGCAGCTTCAGCGATATCGAAATCGTGGCGAACGTGAATGACGGAGATCAAGCCGTTGCGCTGTGCAAGCGCGGGGATATTGATGTCGTCTTGATGGATATGATCATGCCGCGTGTGGATGGCGTCACCGCGACGGGACAGATTAACCAATCATGCCCGGACGTGAAGGTGATCGCGCTCACGAGCTTTGGCGATGAAGAAACGGTACAGGCGGCGCTCAAGGCGGGTGCAATCGGGTATCTGCTCAAAAATGTCGGCGGCGAAGAACTTGCCAACGCGATCCGCCGCGCTTCCGAAGGACAATCGACGCTTGCGCCTGAAGCCGCACAAGTCTTGATCCGTGCAACAACACGCCCACCCACCATCGGGCATGACCTGACCGACCGTGAGCGCGAAGTGCTGGCGTTGATGATCGAAGGCTTAAGCAATCGCGAGATCGCAGAACGGCTGGTGATCAGCAGTTCTACCGTGAAAAATCATGTCAGCAATATTCTGAGCAAACTCGGCACAATCAGCCGCACACAGGCGGTCGCGCTGGCGGTCGAAAACCGGATCATTCCCACCCCGCAGTAAAGCTTATTTAACCGCAGAGCACGCGCTCTGCGGTTCAGTTATTTCCTAAACTGCGTATGTTCCCATTCCGCGAATAAGTCTTGCAGCTTGAGCCGCTGATACTTTCCCGTCGTCGTCACCGGAATTTCCGTGCCGAACAGGACGACTTTGGGCGATTTTTCAAAGCTCATCTTGGTGCGGCAGTAGGCGAGAATCGCATCGGAATCGAGCGTCAGCCCGTCTTGCGCGACGACATACGCGCCTACTTCTTCCCCGGAATAGTCATTTTTGAATGCGACCGCCAGCGCGACTTTCACCCCCGGATAACCGAGCAGCACTTCTTCAATATCAAACGGGCTGAACTTCACCCCGCCCCGGTTGATCAACTCTTTGAGCCGCCCCGTGATGAAGAAAAAATGCCGCCCATGATCATCGACCTCAAAAAAGCCTTCATCGCCGCTGCGAAACCAGCCAAACTTGAACGTCTCCGCGTTCGCGTCCGGTCGCTTGAAGTAGCCCGTCATCACGTTGTGACCCCGCGCGCAAATTTCGCCCCGTTCGCCCACGCCGAGCATGTTCCCGGATGGATCAAAGATTGCCATTTCGTTTGGCTCAATCGGGCATCCAATCGACGGGTAGCCGTAATCGAGCATCCAATGGCGGTGATCCTCCCATGACAAATCAATCGGCAGGAAACATGAATAGCACGTCGTTTCACTTAAGCCGTAGCCGTGCAAAATCGGGATGCCGAATTTTTCCTCAAAGGCGCTCGCCAGTGTCATCGCCAGCGTGCCCGCGCCGCAGATGATATGCCGGAAATGACGTAGATCATGCTTGCCGATCCCTTCACCCCAGATCGACTCGCCGCTCGATTCCGCTTGAGCCGCGTAGTCAAGCGAAAACTGAAGCAGAGTCGGCACGACCGACACGACATGTACGCCTTCCCGCGCGATCCGCTCCCAAAAATGGCGGCTCGAATACGCGCGGTTGAGTACCACCGACGCACCGACAAGCAGCGGCGTCACCAGTGTGACGACGATCCCGTTGACATGATGGATCGGCAGCACGTTCATCATTCGTTGATTTCCCGTGATCGCCTGCCACTGCGCGATCCCTTGTGCGTCGATCAGCAGGTTGTACTGCGTCAAAACAACGCCTTTAGGCGCTCCGGTCGTGCCGCTGGTGTACACGAGCAGCGCTTCATCGTCGAGCGTCGGGCGCTCATGACTGGAGACGAACGTATCTGGCTTGGTGATGATCGCCGTGTTGAAATGCGGGTACTTGTCCGAAGGGGTGCCGCCCATCTGCGCGATCTGGCGGATATTCGCCGCGCCCATCCCGTCCTCTGATCCGTGAATGATCGCCTCGGCGCGTTCGAGATATTCACTCCGCGCCAAACAGGTGACGGCTTCGCTGTTGCGCAAAATATACGCGATCCGGCGGTCATCCTCGGTGACGTTCTGCGGCGCAACCCGCGCGCCGATCAACCAGCACGCAAAATAAACGATCACCGTGTCGCTGTGGTTGTAGCCAATCGTGGCGACGGTATCGCCGCGCCGCACGCCGAGATCGTCATATAAAAAGCCCGCCGCTTGATGCACACGGGCATTAAACGCCCGGTACGTGAAGGCTTCGCGGTTTCCCTCGCCGTCGTAGTGGATCAAAAAGTCTTTTTCCGGCGAAACCGACGCATGAAGCGAGAGCAGATGACGCATATTTTTGAACGGGATTTTCGGAGCGGTGGGCGGGACGCCGTGCAGCGTCCGCGCCTGTATGATCTTTTCAAGCGTGATCGGATCGAGATCAGGCGAAGGCGTCATCGTAAGGTTTCCTGTACGTAATAAATAGGCTGGTCATCGTCTGATTGTACTGCAACCAGTCGCGAAAATCCGATTGCACCGTGATAGATCGTGATGCGATCGAGGGTGCGTTGGTCTATAATTTCCAGCGTGGTTCTCACGCGTTCGCTGTAGCGTTCAAAGCGACTGGTGAGCAAGAGCCATTGGCTGTCCGGTGTGGTGAACAACCGGGAACTGCTCGTCACCACCACGATGATTTCCGGCGGAGCGGTGGTGCGATGCGCTGCATCTTCGATCAAGGTCAGCGTGAGCGTTTGTCTGCCGAGTGTGTTCGGCAGCGCGCCAAGCAGCGTATCGCCTGACCAGCGGAGAAATAACTCCGACAGGGCATATTCGCCGATCTGAGTCCGCGTGCCCTCCGGAAGTTGAACCAGATCCACAAGCGTTCGATCCGGGTTTTCGGTCGAAAATGTGACCGCGATTTGATCCCCGTCAGGGGACATGGCAGCGTTCAAACGCGCAATCGGGTCTTCGATCTGTACGATCGGCAGGTGACCGTGTGTGCCGGAATACACCCACACGGCGTAATTTTGCCCCGACCGCCCAATACACAGCAGATATGCCGCGTCCGGCGACCAAACATCGCACGCCAGCGGTAGATTTTCGACCGGCATGGCGCGGCTGAAGGCGGGCATCAAATCCCGCGTATAGGTGCGGATCGTGTGACCGATCGTGATCGCTACATCACCGACCGGCAGGTCAGGGCGCAGCGGCATCGATGGCGGATACAAGAAAAGCGTCCCACGCTCCGCATCGATCACGCCGACGCGGTAGGCACTCGTAAACCACACCAGACGTTCCGGCACTACCGAACCCACCGTGAGCGCGAAAAAAACGCACAGAGAAAACAACGGAATCAGCGCAAAGAGGCTCAGCCGCAAAGCTGCGACGAAAAACGGACTCAACAGCCGTCGGATGATCATGCGCTGCGTTTCTGCTCGGTGTTAAATCGCCGGGTTGACTCTGGCGGACAGCAGGCAGCCGCAGGGCAGCAATCCTGCTTTTTGCAGTGTCCGGCGCGAGGCGATGTTGTCCGGGTTACAGCGAGATGCGGGTTTGCGACCCGCTTCATACGCCAACCGTTTGACTTCCTGCACCAAATAACTGCCATAACCCTGCTGTCGTTCATCAAGGGACACTTCCATATACACATCGGCATATGGAGGATTATAGTGGGTGAAGTAACCGCCTGTTGCAACAATCCTGCCGTTGGATTCGATCCCATGCGTGCCAATTGGCTCGCGGGTATGAGAAAAAATCGCGGCGGTTTCGTCCGGTGCGATAGGTCGAAACGTCCCCGTTGGGCACGTCAGCGTCGTTGTGACGGCATCTTCAAACAATATCGCTTCACAAGTGATATCGATGCCGCAGTCGTAAAGCATGAGCAGCATCAGCGGCATATTGGTTTGCGCCTGAAGCCGGGTTGCCTGTGTGAAACTCAAGACTTCGCGGAAAATTGGCAGAGCTTCTGCGCGCACCTGCGGGATCAGATAGTACTCCATAAGCTGACCGGGATCGTATTGATTCCACACCCCGGCATAACCCACGATCCGACCCTTGACGAGGATGAGATACGGGTCTGCAAGCTGACGGCTGAGTATGGAATCATGGACGATCTCGCCGGTGGCTTCTTGACGATACAAGTCTCGCAGCGGTGCAATTTCGTGATATTCCACGCGTCGGATTTGGATATCCATATTCTGTTGACCTGAAACAAATGTTCGGATTGTTCCAGTATATTTCAAAACGACAAGAAGCGCATCTGCCCAAGGTTTCAACCGTACCACAGCAGTCCACCTGTGACTTGATCGCGCGCCCCATCACCGTCATGATAACGGAGTTCACACAGAAAGCGAGAACCCCTCCATGACCTCTGCCGCTGTTATCCCGCAGAAGCGCACCCGCCCGCTGGCGCTGCTTCTGATCAGCTATGCTGCCTTTATTGCGATTGCTATCCCCGATGGGGTTCTGAACATCGCATGGACATACATGAAAGATGAGTTCAACGTCACGCTGGAATCGCTCGGCGTGCTGTTGATGGTTGCCATGATCGGGCGTCTGATCACGGCGTTTGGCAGCGGCGCGTATATCGCCCGCATTGGCATGAGTACCTTTCTTACGGGCGGTGTCGTGCTGATGGTGGCGGGCGTGATTGGCTATATGACCGCGCAATCTTGGATCGTTCTGTTGATCGCCGCCGCCGTCGCCGCGATGGGCGCGGGCGCGATTGATGCCGGATTGAATACCTACATCAGCGTGTATTACACACGTGGACAGCTCAATTGGCTGCACGCCGCCTTCGGCGTCGGAATCACGATTGGTCCGGCGCTGGCGACGTTCATCATCACGCAGCTTGAGATCACATGGCGGTATGCCTACCTCGCGTCGCTGTTCCCGATTCTGCTCGTGCTCGGCTTATTCGGTTTCACGTATGCCCGCTGGTCAATGCGCGTACCGAAGCCGGAGGGCGAAACCCACGTCGCGTCGGATGCGCCGTCTTTGCTCACAAGTTTGCGCCTGCCCGTCGTCGCGTTGAGCGGTTTGCTGTTCTTCGCTTATGGCGGTGTTGAACTCGGCGCGGGGCAGCTTGCGAACACGCTGTTCGTTGAAAGCCGGGGCGCGACCCAAGAAACCGCCGGTTTCTGGATCAGCTTGTATTGGGCGAGCTTCACCATCGGGCGCATCCTCATGGGCTTCGTCGCGGATCGTTTGAACGTGCGGACGCTGCTGCGCGGCGCGATGATCAGTTCGGTGATCGGCGCGGTAATGCTGATGATCAACCCGACGCCGGAGGTCGGTTACTTAGGAATCGCGCTGATGGGCTTCTCATTCGCGCCGATGTTTGCGACGCTTATCTCCGAAACACCGGATCGCGTCGGGCATCGTCACACGAATAACACCGTCGGTATTCAAGTGGGTGTGGTCGGGTTAGGCGGCGCAGCGCTGCCGTATCTCGCGGGATTGCTGGCGCGCTCAATGTCATTGGAGATCATCGGCGTCACCCTGTTCGGCGGGACGCTGCTCGTGTTGGCGATCCACGAGGTTCTGTTACGCATGAAAAAGCCAGAGGCGTAACACCCGCTTGTCAGATATTCAAAACGAACCCTTCCCTTCTCTAAACCACATTTGGAGAAGGGGTAGTAGTTTAGAAGCCTTTGATCAATCCATACGCCGCCGCGAGCACCTGCACCGGATGGATCGATTTCGCCCCGGTCGCGTGGGTGATCTGCCAGCGGCATGTTTCGCTGTCGCAGATTGCCGGATTTTCGACCCCGGCGGCGCGCACTTGATCAAACAGCGGCTTGCCCACGTCCATGCCGATCTGATACTTCTCGACCTTGTAACCGTAGGTTCCGGCGATCCCACAACACGCCGCGTCCGACAATTTCACACGCAAGCCGGGAATGAGCGCGAATAAATCAAGCGCGGGCTGCCCCATGTGATGCGCTTTCTGCTGGCATGGCGCGTGGTACAAAAGCTCTGGCATGTCAAGCGCCTGAAAATCCGTCTTGAGTTCGCCCCGGCGGTGCAGCATGAGCAAAAATTCGCTCAAATCATAGGTGTTCTCAGATACCTGATCGCGCTCCGGGTGATCGACTTGCAAGATTTCGCGGTAATCCGCTTTCAAGCTGAGGGTGCAAGAAGTCGATGCTCCGACAACCGGAATCCCCATGCGCACAAACGGCGACAGCTTATCGAGATTGCTCACCGCGCATGCTCGCGCCGCATCAAATTCGCCGTTCGACTGCATCGGCAGACCGCAGCAGTTCTGCTCCGGCAGCAGCACATCAAACCCGTTGTGCGCCAGCACCATGACGGCGGCTTTGCTGACTTCCGTCTCGAAATAATTGCCCGCGCACGCATGAAAATACGCGACCTTGCCGCGAATCGGCGCTTCCGCCTTCGGCTTGTGGCGTTTGAACCACAGGCGGAACGGGAGTCCTTTCCACTTGGGGAGCGGCGCGTCACGATGGATGCCGATAATTTTTTCGACGATCACGCGGGCGGGGCGCAAGCCGATTCCCCAGTTCATCAGCGGTGTAAAGCGCCATCCGAGTTCACCCATGAGTTCAGAGCGCCCTAGAATCCGGTTGCGCAGCGGAATTTTGCCGTCATAGAGCGCCTCGCGCGAGCGGGCGTTCATCTCCATCACCTTGACTCCGTGCGGGCAGACCATCGTACACATGCCGCACCCGGAGCAGTAATCCACGCTGGCATCGGGCGATTCATCGCCGCGTTCACCGTTCATGCGGAAGCGCTGCGCCTGCGGACCGACCGTTTTTGGACCGGGGAACAAGTCGGTAACGGGTTCAACCGGGCACGCCGCCGTACAGATATTGCACTTGACGCACAGATCCGCCGTGAACTGCACCTGCTCATAATTGACGGGGATGTCATCGAAGGTGATCAAGGGATTGGACATTTATTTCACTCCATAAACGGGTGATCGACCCCGGTTTTTCGTTTAGAAACATGTTCAACCAAAAGAGTCCAGTTGATCGCACCGCTGGGCAGGCAGTAATGTTCGAGAAACTGGCGTGTGAAGCGGTTAACCAAATTTGTGTATTCTTCCGTGAAGGCTTCGCTGCGCTGTTTCGCTTGATGACCCAGCGGTTCGATAATTTCGGTATAGAGTGTTTCGCTGCCGGAGATAAACTGCCAGAAATCTTGACCGCACACTTTCATGTAAGCGCCGCTGCGCTGAATAAAGCGCGGCGGGTTGCCATACGAGCAGCCGTTGACGGCGACGATCTCCAAGTCAGGGTAGCGCGGCGTAAGCAGTGCCTTCGCGCGTACGAAGTTATCCAACATGCGCTTGATCTGGCTGGAATTCCCCCAATTGGGGCCCGATTTGATTTCGACAACGTAAAGTTTGCCGCCCTTTTGGAAAACGAGGTCGATTCCTTCCATTTCGGCTTGTGGGGGTTTGACACCGCCGTAAACCTGCTGGCAAACATGAACCGCCACGCCTTCGATGAAGTCGCCAAAGAGGGTTTCTTCTTGCGATTGAAGGAAGGATTCAACAGCAGCGCGAACCAGTGGAAAAGCAGTGTCAACATATTGGGAGCGAAGCAGACAGGTTCGGTTATATCGCAGTGCAACGCTTAGGCGCATCGTCTCAAGGATACGAATCCGCTTCTGCTGGTATTCTCCGATATGCTCTTGGATATATCGGGTAACACTGCTCAAATCAAGCGGTTGAGGGAACACAGATTGCACTCCTGTGGAGGTTGGCATTTTTCCAACGTGAAAGATGATTATATCGCGTATGGGGTATACCACCATGCACCCATCGACTATAATAAGAACAAATATGCGTGAGTGAGAACTAATGGCGACTCGCAAAACGAATGAGGAGAATCGCGTTCCTCTATATGATGTCGAATTCCCCCCGACCGAACCGGCATTAGTGACTTCGGAGACTCCACTTTCCAGTCTCAATTTGAACTGGGCAGAACGCGATTTACCAGAACGGATGCGGACGAAGCATGTGCATCGACTTCACCCATATTTGGGCAAGTACATTCCTCAAATTGTCGAAGTCTTTCTCCGCAAGTATTTCACGCCAGGTCAAACAATACTTGATCCGTTTGCCGGTTCGGGAACGTCCCTTGTTCAGGCGAACGAACTAGGAATTAACAGCGTCGGATACGATATTTCGGCATTCAATGTTTTGCTGTGCCGCGCAAAAACAGCAGAATATGACTTTGATCATCTGAAGCGTGAAATCGAAGACATACTTAAACGTGTTGAACGCGATACGAGCACCTCATGGACTGACTTACCATTGTTCGCAGGACTAGCGGTATCTGACTCAATTGAGATGGATGACGAGTATCTGCATACATGGTTTGCCCCCCGTGCATTAAATGAACTGATGACTTATAGGCGGTGGATCGATCAAGGTGAATACCAGTATGCCGATCTACTAAAGGTCATCTTATCGCGTTCTGCGCGTTCTGCGCGTTTGACAACCCATTTCGATCTCGATTTCCCCAAGAAACCGCAAACAACGCCTTACTGGTGCTACAAACATAGCCGAACATGTGCCCCGACAACCGAGGCGCTAAAATTCCTTCAGCGCTACAGTGCGGATACGCTCAAACGTGTCAAAGAATTCGCCGCGCTGCGTACCACTGCTCGTGTAGATGTCTTTAACGTGGACAGCCGAATTGGAGGTGACATTCCGGTTGACGGTGTAATTACCAGTCCTCCATATGTCGGACTGATTGATTATCACGAACAGCACAATTACGCTTACCGCTTGTTGGGGATGATCGATCAGCGCTCTCTAGAAATCGGTGCGGCGGCTGAAGGCTCGAGCAAACGCGCCCAGAAGCAGTATCAAAATGATATTGCAGCGGTCTTCAAGCGGGCGCTTGAAATTATGCCAATAGGCGGCAGAATGATCGTTATCGCCGGAGACCGCTCAAATTTGTACGAGGGTATTGCAAAGATGATCGACGTTGAGGTTGAAGATGTGCTCACACGTCACGTCAATCGCCGTACCGGACGCCGTTCTGGTGAGTTTTACGAGTCCGTCTTCATCTGGAGAAAACGTCATGGCGGATCAGCAAGCGTTGAAAACAGCGGTTCAGACCATCATTCGCATCCTAATGGAACGGGTGATGAATAATGTTCTGATCGAGAACCCATTTATTGTCGAAAACCATCGTGCCGAAAAACCGTTATACGCTGCGCTTGTCCCTGATGAGATTTTCAAAGGCTCACACTTTGAAAGACGTTTTGTAACGCCTTTCGGAGGCACTTGGGAAAAGCTGGCATTAGCCGCAGCACAGATTCATATGAAACACGCAGCCCTTGGCTATCCGATCTTCGGCTTGGTAAAGACAGAGCGACTGCGGCGCATCAGCGAAGTATTGAATCGTCTTGAGCATCCAGAACGCGGAAAAGCACGGACTCAACCGAACTGGAATGCAGAACTAGACTTTGTGTTACAAGGTGATGGTGAAGACATACCCGTGCAGGTAATGTCTGACCTCTACTGCGAAGACCACGACGGGCGCACTTATGCCTTTGAACTTAAAACGCCGCTTCCCAACAGCGACATTACCAAAGTCAGCAAAGAGAAACTCCTCAAACTCCACGCGATGGAACCGCGCCCCGTCACTGCTGCTTATTTTGCCCTCCCGTATAACCCTTACCGCCGCCGTGAGCTTTATACATGGAGTTTTCCTGCCCGTTGGTTGAATATGCGCTCTGATCCTGTCGTCCTCATGGGGGATGAATTCTGGAATCTCATCGGCGGCGCAGGGACTTACGCCGTGTTCATCGACGCAATCAACGAAATCGGTGTCGAATACAAAGATCGCATTTACCGTGATTTTTTGGGAATCGAACCGCCGGACACCGCTTTTGAAGGTAAACTTTAGCCAATTACCGCGCAAGAAATCGGATGCGTCACACATGCCCCATCCATTATCATAGAAAACATGTGCGGTTCATGATGGTGCTAGACGTATCCCACCCGCAGAGCGCACAATAAACACGTAACACACTCCGTTCAACCGAAAAGGCAAAGCATGTCTCGTCAAGATTGGCTGCAATTGACGCTGCTAGGTGCAATTTGGGGCGCGTCCTTCCTGTTTATCCGCATCGCCGCGCCGAGCTTTGGCGCGTTCGCGCTGGTGGCAACCCGAGTCTTGCTGGCGGCGTTCGTGCTGATCATTTTCGCGTTGATCACGCGCCAGCCGTTTATCGCTCAACTGCGCGAGCGCTGGCTCGGATTTCTTTTCCTCGGCATTTTTAACAGCGCCCTGCCTTTTACGCTGATCACCAGCGCGGAACTGACGCTGACCGCACAA
>JAPKMU010000078.1 GCA_026645745.1 Anaerolineae bacterium
ACTTCTGATTCAAGGCGAAAGCGCGATCATGTTTCTCGCGCCGGACGCTGAAAGCCCGAACGGGATCGGCGCATTGTGGGCGATGATCGCGGGCATGATCGTCGTGACGATCCTGCTGCTGCGCGTCGGGAATGCCGTATTCAACCGCGAAGAACTGCTCGGTCGCACGATTGATCAACTCAATCTCAAGAATATCTTCCGCCGCTTAGGAAATTCAGTCCGCAGCGTTGATGCGGTGGGAACTCCCGCGAAAAACGTGGTCGAGTGGTATCGTTTTGGCGTTTTGGGGGCGTTTGGTCGCAGCCGCCGCGCGGCGCTGATCGTGCTCGGCGTGTTCATCGCCGCGTTGATCGGCGGCGCGATCATCGGCTCACTTCCCGGTTGGCAGCTTAATCTCCCGTCCGGTTTGAGCATGCAGGACACTGCCGCGAATATTGACTCGAACATCGAAATCTTCTTCGGTGCTGCGCCGATCAACGCGATTTTCTGGCAGAATTTCCGTATTCTGCTCGGCGCACTGATCCTTGCCATGTTCAGCTTTGGCGTGGGTGCGCTCATCTTGACCCCGGCGGCGTTTATTGTCTGGGGGTATTTGACGGTACAGCTTGCGATGGCGGGCTATTCGCCGCTCGTGATGTGGTTGGCGATTCTGCCGCATGGGATCATCGAAATTCCGGTGATCATCATCGCCACTGCTGCGGCGCTCCGGCTCGGCGCGGTGATCACACGCCCGCCGAAGGGGGAAACCGTCGGTCAGGCATGGACGAATGCCTTTGGCGATGCGCTCAAGTTGTTCATTGGCGTGGTCATCCCCGGCTTGTTGATCGCCGCTGTCGTCGAAGCGCTCATCACCCCGCAGATCGTCGCGGCGGTGGTGGGAGCGTAAATATTGATCGTTCTTTGTGGAGGCGGCTTACGAGCCGTCTCCGCGAACAACCCGAAACCCGTTCGCATCACCGCCATAATCGGCATGATGCCAGTTGCGGTCTACCGTGCGGAACCAATCCCCATCTCCGTTTTGCCATGTGCTCCCCCGCACAATGCGAAACTCTACGATGCCGCCTAAATCGGATTTGCCTGTCTCCCAATCGGTTAAACACCACTCCCACACATTCCCGCTCATATCCATTACTCCAAAAGGACTTGCGCCCTGTGGGTATTGCATGACCGGTGTCGTTTTCCCGTGCATGGCTTCATACGAATTGCACCTGCTCGCATCCCAGCCGTTGCCCCAAGGATATTCTCGCCCGTCATCTCCTTGCGCCGCGCGCTGCCACTGTTGGTCAGTCGGCAGGGTGATATTCTCGCCCGTCTTAGCGCTCAACCAGCGGGTGAAGGCAGCCGCCGCGAACCATGCCACTGATTCGCGTGGGCAGTCCGAACACTCTTGGAATAAAGCATGGGCAGGGTGCGGGTTGCTGATGTGCCATGTTTTCGCGTCATCCGAATAATCCCACCATGTCGGCTCGCGCCAGCCGTCTTGCGCGGCGGCGAACACCTCGAACTGCGCGTTGGTAATCGGGTAGCGGGCGATCTGGAAGGTGGGAACATCAAAGATCGTGACTTGCTTTAAGTAATCCGAATCGACTCCCAGCGGTTCAAGCGTCACTCTGCCTGCTGGCACAAGACACCATTCAAATGGCTCTGGAATAATCTTTCCCACCCAATGAGGTTTGATGACGGTAGGCATGAAGGTTCATCCTATTGTTCTGGGATTGACCCCGCCCAAAATCAGATGAACGGGGATAGCGAATGCCCCTAGTTTACAAACAGTTTACGAATCTCCCATCAACCTCCGCAATATCTCCAGAGGTTCTCCAGACGCGTGACCTACGATGAGGGCATGTTCAAGTTCACATGAAGGAGTACCTGAAATGAAACGCAGTCTCGTAGTTTTGGCAGTTCTCGCTCTGGCGCTGATGTCGTTCGCCGCCGTCACGTATGCCGATGATGAAGTCCTCCCGCATTTCACGGATGGGCGCGTCAATGCTTTTGACATCAATGCTCCCGTCGCCATCTTCCCGGTGTACGTTTACCCCTATGCAGACGATATCAATATGGGCGTGCTCGATCACATCGAGTTCTGGGGATACGTCTACAGCGGCAGCGAGACTATCGACAAGGTGCTGGACGTGACAGCGGCGCAGATTCAATCGGCGGATAACTCCGAAGGCAGTGTCATGGTCGCCAGCGCGAACGGCTACTCCCTGTATCTCGAAGCCGACGCCACGCTGACCCTCGTCGCTCCGACCAGCCCCGATGGTGTGACCTACCAGTTCAACTGGGAGCAGAGCTTCTAAACCGCATACCCCTCCTGATTTCCCCTCCAAGATGCCCCGGATGCCGCCTATGCGACCTCCGGGGATTTTTTCATTGGGTCTGTAACAAACCTGTAAATAATTCGTCCTATTGCAAGGGTCATTTGCCTCTCAAAAATAGGTGATTCGGCTTCCGATTAATACCCTGTTAGCGCTTGGGCTTGGTTGACAATTTACGTTATGTCGCACTAAACTGGATTATAAGACCGTATCTGATGCACACTCTTCTTCGCAACCTCGCTGCACCCTACTGCCCTATCACAGCTTAAGTCATGGCGGTTCCTCCTGTCACCAGAGAGGATCAGAGATGAGACGTGAAACGTAGGGACAGGGGACTCCCTGTTCTCGGCACATCATCAGTCATCTAATAGCATAGTTGGGCAAGCAGAATGATTGATCAGGTTGACCGTGAACTAAAAGCATGGGTCAGTAACGCCGGATCGATTGCAGAAACCAAAATCACGTTAGCGCCCCCCGGTGCCGATCAGGGAGTTGTGAGTCTCTACCTGATTCAGGTGGCGCGCGTGATGACGCCGAACGAAAATCCGCGTAACTCACCGCCGCCCAGTGTGATCATGCTGCATTATCTCGTGAGCGTGCAGGATGATGACCCGCTCCGCGCACATCGCTTGCTTGGCGATTTGATGTTCGCGGCGCTCGAAGAACCCGAATTTGAGGTCAATCTCGATCCGCTCCCGCTTGCGGCATGGACGGCATTTCAGCACATCCCGCAGCCTGCATTTGTTCTCAAAGTACCGCTCCGCCGTGAACGCCCGGAGCGCGAGGTCAAACTCGTCACCAAGCCGCTTGATCTGCGCACCGTACAGGTCACCAGCTTGCATGGGCTTTTACTGGGACCGGAGGATATTCCCGTACATGGCGCACTCATCGAAATCCCTGAACTTCAGCTTGTACAGCGCACCAACCGCAAAGGCGCATTCCTGTTCACGTCGATCCCTGCTGGCGCACGCAAACGAACGCTGCTGATCCGTGCCAAAGGCAAGGTGATCGAACAGACGATCCAGCGCCCCGGCACAGCAGCCGATCCCGTCGTTGTTCGTGTTCAATTCGATGACTAGTAAGGAGATGTTTCATGCCGGTAAGCAGTTATCAAGCGCCTGATCTTTACATCGAAGAGGTGCAAGTTGGTACGAAACCGATTCAGGCGGTACCAACGAGCATCGCCGGATTTGTCGGGATAGCACTCGATCCGCGTGCGCGGACGGGCGAAGCCGTCGCCATCACCAACCGTTCTCAGTTCAACGAAATTTACTCGCAAGTCGGGCGCACCAACGGACGCCCCGCCTCCGGCAATAATCTCACACGGGCGATCAACGGGTTCTTTGAAAATGGCGGGACGATGTGCTACGTCTGCAATATTGCCAGTGAGGCTGATCTCCCTGCCGGACTGGAAGCATTGGGGCGGATTGACGAGATCGCCATCGTCGCCGCGCCGGGAATCACCGGAACTGCCGCCGCTGACGCACTCCTCACCCACTGCGAAACCTTAAAAGACCGCGTGTGCATCATCGACGTGCCCGAAGGCATCACCGATGTGAATAAGCTCACCCGTGTTGGCACAGGCGACCCCAGCGACGAAGACGCGGGTTTCCGCCCGCGCAATTCGGATAACGGCTTTGGGGCAGTTTATTACCCTTGGATCGAAGTTGTCGATTCGTATTCGCGCGAGCCGATTTTTACGCCGCCCTCCGGTCACATTGCGGGAATTTGGGCGCGCACCGACGCGACTCGCGGCGTTCACAAAGCGCCCGCCAATGAGATCATTCGCGGTGCGCTCCGTCCGCAGCGGCGGTTGTCGCGCGATGAGCATGGCATCCTCAACAGCGCCGGGGTGAACGCGATCCGCTTTTATTCCGGTGAAGGCGTCCGCGTGATGGGTGCGCGCACCGTCGCCCCCGCCTCGAATGAATACCGCTATCTCAATGTCCGGCGCTTGTTCAGCATGGTCGAAGAATCGATCGCGGAAAGCCTCCGTTGGGTGATCTTCGAGCCGAATGATCGTCCGCTGTGGGATTTGATCCGCCGCGACGTGACCGCCTTCCTGCTCCGCATTTGGCGCGATGGTGCGCTGCAAGGCGCAACGCCTCAGCAGGCGTTCTTCGTGCAGTGCGACGAAGAGACGAATCCGCAAGAAAACATTGACGCGGGCATCGTCACGACCGTGATCGGCATGGCTCCGGTCAAGCCCGCCGAGTTTGTCGTTTTCCGTATCAGCCAGTACGCCGGAAATGAAGCTGTCGAAGAAGGAGCAGAATAATGCCTGAAACCGGACGCCCGCTCGATCCCTATCGTTCCTTTAACTGGCGGATTGTGATCGGCGAAACCCCGCAAGCGTATTTCACCGCCTGCACCGATATCGGCGTCAGCATCGACGTGATCAATTATCGGGAAGCGGGCAATCGTCAGGTGATCCGCGCGATACCGGGGCAGGTGCGCTATTCCCCGATCACGATGTATTACGGCTTGACCGCCTCGCGCGACATTTTCAACTGGATGATGCTTGGCGTAGAAGGAAGAATCGAGCGCCGCAACGTCTCGATTGTCATGGTCAACAGCGACGGCAACGACGCGCCCGACGCACCTAAGTGGAATCTCGATCAAGCGTGGGTGGCGGCATGGCACGGCGCGAAACTCGACGCGCTCAGCCCGGAGATCGCCATCGAAAGCATCACATTAGTCTATGAACGGTTGTCACGAGGATAACGCCCGTGCGGACGATCAGAGCGCGAGTGCTTGAATTCATCATTACCCTGCTTGAGCGCATCTTGGGCAGCGCCCGCGATCAGCTTGCGCGTGCGTCACAACCACCGCGCCACGATTATGATGACGCGCCAAAGGCGTGGCGTAAACACGCCAAACCGCTCCCGCCGCCCGAATGGGTGGTCAAGGTTGCGAATGGTGCGCCGCATTTGCTCGACAATGTTGACCCGCGCTACGTCCGCAAGGTGTTGAAAACGGCGCATCTTCAGCAGATCGAAACGTTGAGCGAGGATCATGCGCAGCATCCGCGAGAAAATATGCGACCGGCACTCACGCGCCGCAAACTCAGGTTTGCGAAGACTTTTTCGCGCGTGCGCCGCCCTTCGCATCTCGATCACGTCGATCCCACCCTGCCGCTTCACGCAGACCCGACCGCACCCGCTCTCCCTCAGCGTCCACACGCTACCCCGCCAATCATCACCAAGCCCGCCGCGCGGACTGCGAACGGGATTCGCTCGGTCAACCGCACCGTGATCACGGAAGAACCCGCGATCCGGCAGGTGATCTCACAGCCGAGCGCTCCCGCACCCGTTTCTCAGGTGCGGTCAGCGACTCCGCGCCCAATTCCGTTGATCGTGCGTGAAACACCCGCACCGCCGCGTACCGCCTCCGCTCCCCGTGTCATCGAGGGGAGCGATATTCCAGCGCACGCGGCGGAGATCACCGAAATTCGGCGCGAGACTCCACGTTATCTCGAAAACCCGGAGATGCGCACGCACACACCCACCCCTCCCGAAACCCGCGACCGGATCACGGCGCTGATCACACCGCCGCCTGAACCGATTCGCATCGTGGATACCCGTTGGGCATCGCTGCCGGAGACGGAAAACGAAGGCGTTGACATCAACGTGAGCGGCGATCAACAGCATTATGACCGCATCACCCGCGAACAGCGAGGCGAGGACGACGACGTATGGATCGAGTAGCCTTTTTGGTCTTACAAACCAACGAAATGCTGACTTGTCTGCTGAACCCGGAAACGCTTGTCTTGCGGCGGTCAGCGGGGGTGCGCGTCCGCCAGTCGAGCGCCAGCCTGTTGAGCGGTGCGCAGCTTTCGGATGATCCGGTGCTGCTCACGGGCGGCGGTCGCACCGAGCTTGAGCTTGAACTCTTGTTTGACGTGACCCTGAGCGGTTCAACGGTGACGACGGAGGATGTGCGCGATCTGACCGGACCTTTGTGGAATCTTGCCGAAAACACGGTCGGCACGGATGCGTACCGCGTGCCGCCGCTGGTGCGCTTGATCTGGGGGCGGCGCTGGAATATTCCCGGCGTGATCTCCGCGATCTCCGAGCATTTGGACGATTTCACGGCGGAAGGTGCGCCGCGCCGCTCTTGGCTAAAAATGCGGCTTCTGCGCGTGCGTGAAATCAACGCGCCGATTCCCGAAGCGCCAGCAGCGGCGGCGGTGGCTGTGCCGCTCGAAGAAATTGACCTTGAAACCGAACTCGCAGAAGAAAATATCCGCTATCACATCGTGCTTGAAGGGGATCGACTGGACGCGATCGCGTTCCAGTATTACGGCAGTGCGAGTTATTGGCGGCTGCTGGCATCATTTAACGGCTTGGATACCCCTTATGCCCTCACACCGGGCATGATCCTGAGCATCCCGCCCGCGCCAAGCGTGGTGGAGCAGTTACTGGATATGGTCGAAACAGGTGCGGAAAGCGCGCGTATCTCGTTTTCAAGTATTTTGCGGCTTCCGCTTTTTTCGCCGCTGCGAGAACAACTATGAAACCGATTTCGACGCTTACCCGCGTGCGTGTTGAACTCGACGGCGCGCCGTTTACGCTCGATACGGGTATTTTGACGAGCGTTCTGGTTCAACAGCGGCTTTCGCTGCCATCGCTGTGCGAACTCGTCATGAGCGATCTGCTCTCATCGCTCGTTCCGGCACGCCAGTTTCAGCCGGGGCAAGCGCTCACGGTTTATGTGGAAGGCATGCTGACACCGCTGTTTAGCGGACAGATCACCGCCGTTGAGCGGGTATACCGGGCGAATAATCAGCGCGAAACCTTGGTGCGCGCTTATGATGCGCTCCACGCGCTGAGAAAACGTCAATCCGTTCGCGCCCATGTCGAACTGACGCTGGCTGACCTTGCGCGCGAATTGATGAGCGATCTCGGCGTGAGCATTGATGCGCACGATTCAACACCGCTGTGGAGTTTCTTAATTCAGCACCGTCAATCGGACTTTGATCTGCTGCTCGATCTTGCTGAACGCAGCGGTACGTATCTGACGATGCGCGAAAACGTTCTGCATCTGCTCACACTGGCAGGCATTGGTGATCCGCTGGCGCTCACGTTAGGCGAAAACCTGTTTGAAGCACGGTTTGAACTCAACGGCGATCCGGCACTGCGCACCACCAACGCGGCAGGCTGGAATCCGCTGCTGGTTGAGGCGTATACCAGCACAGCGGGATCGGCGCGCAGCGGGCGCGAAGTCGGCTTCGCGGTTGATCCGGGCAGCGTGAGCGGATCAGGTGAACGGATGCTGGTCGGTGAAGATGCTCCGAGCATCGATCACACGGCGGCGCTGGCGCAAGCGGAACTCGACCGCCAGATCGCCCGTGAGGTGACATTCTGGGGCGTGACCGAAGGCGATCCCGAACTGCGCCCCGGCGCGAAAGTACAGATCGACGGCGTAGAAGACGGTTTTTCCGGCACCTATGTGATCACCAGCGCCACCCACACGATCAACGCGCAGTCGTCGTACACGACACAGCTTTCAACCTTCCCGCCGCCGCGCCGTGAGCGCTCGTACAGCGCCGGGGCAACGCTCGGTGTGGTCAGCGCGATTGATGGTCAGCTTGGGCGTGTGCGCGCGACGTTGAGCGCGTACAACGATGTCGAAACCGATTGGATGCACGTTCTCAGCCTTGGCGCAGGTTCAGGCAAAGGGTTGATCATCGTGCCGGATGTGGGCGATGAAGTGCTGGTCTTGCTCATGAACAATGATCCGGCGCAAGGAATCGTCCTCGGCGGCTTATTCGGCATGGCGGGTTCGATTGATCCCGGCATCGACAGCAACGCCGTCAAGCGCTTCACCCTGCTGACTCCCGGCGGACAAAAGATCAAACTCGATGACACCGGACAAACAATCCGCGTGGAAAACAGCGGCGGCAGTTACATCGAACTCACTCCGAATCATGTACGGCTGCACGCGGCGGCAAATTTGACGCTTGAAGCACCGGGGAAAAATATCGTCGTCAAGGGCAGCACGATTGATTTTCAAAAGGGTTAGCCGATGAAAGTTTTGACCGATCAAGCATTTTTGGCGTGCGCGCACCGGACAACCAGCAAGGTGAAGAATACGCCGAGTCAATCTTGGGTGACGATTGGGGGGAAAAGCGTCCTCGTCGAACCTGATCCCGTGCCTTGGACGATCAACGGCTGCCCGAACATCGTTCCCGGTCAAAAGCCGTGTACCTCGACGATCAAGAATGTCACGGGGTATTCCAGCTTCATCACCATCAACGGGCATCCGATCTGCTTGGATACGGTCAAAGGACTGACGGATGGTTTACCCAGTGTCGATTATCTTGTCGTCACGCCCGGTCAAGACTGGGTGAATGCAGCGGAGTAAATGACATGGCAAAGGCGCGCTATCGTTCGTGGCGTTTTCAATATCCGACACTGCCCCGCCCCGGTGAAGCCGCGCCTGTCGCGGGACTGCGGCTGCATCTGCGCGGTGGAGTCGAGATGGTCGAAGACGATCAAGCGGTGCGTCAAGCGATCCTGCTCCTGCTTTCCACGCGGATCGGTGAACGTGTGATGCGCCCGGATTACGGCTGTATGCTGCATCGTCTGTTATTCGCACCCAACGACGAAACGACTGCCGGACTGGCGATCTATTACGTGCAGCGCGCGATTGATTTATGGGAACCGAGGGTCGTCGTGCTCGATATTGACGCCGGACGAAACATCGACGTGCCTTCACAGTTGGATATTCATCTGCGCTATCGTGTCAAAGCGACGCAGCAGATCAACGATTTGGACTTTTCGATCAATCTTGCGGGGGATCATGCCACTACCGCTGCCAAAACTTGATGATCGTACCTTTGCACAGCTTGTAGAAGAAGCGAAAGCGCGTCTGCGGGCGACCACGCCCGAATGGACGGACGTTTCACCGAGTGATCCCGGAATCGTACTGCTTGAGTTGTACGCATTCCTGACCGAAACCATGATCGCCCGCTTGAACCGTCTGCCCGACAAAGCGTATATCGCCTTCCTCAATCTGTTGGGAGTCACCTTGCAGCCGCCCGCCGCCGCGCATGTCGCGCTGGTCTTCACCAAAACGGCGCAGATGGCGCGGCGTGTGGTCGAAATCCCGGTCGGAACGCGCGTCACCGCGAAATCGACGGGTGCGGGTGAACCGCCGATCTTCATCACCAATGAAGTGCTGCGCATCGGAGGCAACGAAACCGAAGGGCGTGTAACTGCTGTCCATGCCCGCCAGATCGACGGCGAACTCGTCGGGGTAGGTCGGGGCGAAGCGGGACTCACCGTGCAGGTGCGCAGCGCGCCGATCATCGCGCCGACGGGCGACGGGCGCGATCTCGTCGTCGGCGTTGAAATCGGCGGAAACGAAACGCGCGAACGTCTGCGCGAACGCGAATTTGACGGCGCGACGTATCGTATTTGGCGCGAAGTCGAACATTTCAGCGAACTCGGCGACGACCGCTATGTGTACAAAGTGGATCGCATCTCCGGCGTGATTCAGTTTGCGCCCGCCGCCCGCCTGCTCGATTTTGAAGGCATGCTTGCGGAAACGCCGGAAATTTTGGGCGATGCCGAACTTCCACAGCTTGACCGCCGGATTCGCGTTTGGTATCGCACGGGCGGCGGGGTTGAGGGGAATATCCCGGCGAATACGCTCACCGTGCTGAAAGACCCGATTGTGGGCGTTGAAGTCACCAACCCCGAAGCGGCAACAGGCGGACGCAGCGCGGAAACACTCGCCAATGCGCGCATACGCGGACCGCGCGAACTCCATGCGCTTGAACGTGCCGTCACCGTGCGCGATTTTGAAGGTTTGGCGCGCAAAACACCGGGAGTCGCCCGCGCGAAAGCGTTCACCGAAGCCGAATGGAGTTACGGGCGGCGCGGCGCGGTCGATGTGCTGCTCGTGCCGGATATTGCTGAAGAGCAGTGGGCGGATGGCAAACTCAGCTTAGAGACGCTGCAAGCGAACCAGACTGCGCTGGCATTGGAGCAGGTGCAAGAAGCGCTCCAAGAACGCAAACCTGCCGGAACGATCTGCCAAGCCGATTGGACGCGTTATATCACCGTCAGCGACGATCATCGTGCGCCCAGAAGAAAATCCACAGGCAGTCCGTAAGCGCCTTGAAGAACGCCTGTATAAGATGATCTGTCCGCTGCCCACCCCCGGCGTGAATACGCGCGGCTGGCAGTTCGGGCAGTCGCTCCGCGCTTCGCACATTTACGATGTTGCGCTCTCCGAACCCGGCGTGCGCTATGTTGAAAATATCGTCATGCGCGTGAACAACGCACCGGACTCGGTTGGGTCGCTCGCGGCGGATTTTCATCAACCGAACACATGGTATGCGTGCAGCGGCGATACGCTGTTCCGCACGCTTGATAACGGCGACGGATGGGAGGCATGGCGACCGCCGCAAGATTTCGCGGAAGTGCCGCAGCAGTTATGGCGAGTCGCACCGCACCCGGATTACCCCGGCTTGGTCGCGCTGGCAGCCCGCGCCGAAACCGGATCGCGGGTGTATATCAGCCTTGACTGCGGCGAAACATGGCAGAACAAAGTCGCGGAATTCGGCAGTCTCGAGATCGAGGACTTGGCATGGATGACGCGCGGCAAAGAACCGATTCTGCTCATCGCCACCGATCAAGCACTGTATGAACTTCCCGTCCTGCGCGAAAATCCGAGCGCGCTCCCGCTCACCGTTGTGCCGCGCAACCCCCAGTTGGGATTTTATGCCGTCGCCGCCGCGACCGATGTCAGCGGTAACGTGAATATTGCCGTCGCCGCGCAAAAGCTCGGTCAAGTGGGCGGCATTTATTTGTCAAGCGACGGGGGACGGGCATTCCGTCCGCTGATCGACGATGAAACGCGCACCAACCTCGCGGAAGAAGATATCCGCGTATTGGAAATTCAGCAGGATGGACCGCGCACGTTTTTGTGGGCGGGGGCGTTCGTCGCATCTGGCAACGAAGAAGGAAAAGGATGCTGGCGTTGGGAGATCATGCGACCGCAAGAAGACCCCAGCGAAGGCTGGCGCGCCTTCTCGAAAGGGTGGGCGGCGGGGAGCTGTTACGCAATCGCCTTCCCGGATAAAGATACGGTCATCGTCGGCACGCATCGCGGCGGAATCATGCGTCTGAAGGTCGATGCCGCCGACCCGACATGGCAGACGGTCGCTCCCAACGAAAGCGCGGGACTGCCGATTCGAGGAACAGGCAACCGTCCGTTTTTGCCGATCCACAGCGCCGCCGCCGACCCGAACGGTAAGTACATCATGGGCGGCACGCGCGGGCTGGCTGACAACGGGAACGGCGAAGTTCGCGGACAAGGGATTTACCGCGCCCGCCGCGATCAAGGCGCGGATTATGGGCGCTGGAAATATCTGCGCGTTTCTACAGCGATCTACTTCGACCGCGTGACGCTTCCGCCGCACCGTTTATTCGTCTCAGGCGAACACGCGCTGGATGTGATGAGCGAAGACAATGAAACGTTCTGAGATCGAACTGCTTCTGCCGGAGATTTTCCGCCTTACGCTCGACAGCGAGAGCAGCCGCCTGTTAGGTGGAATGCTCGACGTGATGCAAGACCTGCTCGAACCTTCTGAGCAGGTGCTCGATTCGCTTGCCGCGTTCTTTGATCCGTATCAAGCGCCCAAGCGTTTCGTGCATTACCTCGCGGGATGGGTTGATCTCGATCCGTTCTGGGTGCAAGACCCGGAAAACTTCGACGATATCGCGCAGATTCCCGAATTTCCCGGCGGGCTGGATCAACTGCGCGTGTTGATCGCCCGCGCGGCGTATTTATCCAAATGGCGCGGCACGCAGAAGGGCATGATCGCCTTTCTTGAAACCGCGACCGGGGTCACGGGCTACCGCATTGACGAACAGATCACGGACGAAGAAGGCATCGTGATCCCGTTTCATATCGTGGTTCACGCCCCGAAAGAAGCCGCCGATTATCGCAGTTTGATCGAGCGGATTGTCCGGCTCGAAAAACCCGCGTATGTGACGGCGGATATTCAAGTGGAGGAATAGGGGCGTTGTCCGGTATTGAACTGCAACCCCGGACTCGAAGCGCCTCACTGTTTTTGCTTGCGTACCGTACTGCTCCTCACCCCCAACCCCTCTCTAACCGAAGGTTGGAGAGGGGAGAAAACAAGGGGTCTGCTCCCCCTCTCCATCGCTTGCGATGGAGAGGGGGACAGGGGACAACAGGGTTAGTCACCAGCCCACAACGTTTGCGGGCTGTGCTAAACAAGGGGGAATAAGCTATGAATGTCAACACAATGGGAGCCGTGTTTGGGGCAGGCGTCGGCGTCTTTATCGCGGCGATGATACGTCTGTTCACAGCGGAAATTTGGGTGATCGCGCTGATTTTGGGCGTGGTCGCGTTGATCTGTTATATCGTCGCGAGCGCAACCGTGCAAAAGAGTGTTCCGGACGAAGAACCAGTGACCGCGCTCACACGCGGCGTCCTGATCGGCATCAACAGCGCGTTTAACGGCTTTTTGCTCTCCCTCATCGTCACCGACCTATTCGACAGCGAGACTGCCGGATTGATCGTTGGCTTGGTGCTCGGTGGATTCAACTTCATCGCCAGCATCGGCGCGGTGTCGCGCTGGGGCGTGTATCAGAGCGTGATCGGCTGGCTCAACTGGTTGATGCCGATGTCATGGCTGATCGTCGGGCTTGGGTTGACATTCCTCGTCCTCAGCTTGATCGGTCATCTAATCTTCTTGATCACGCGGGTCAAGTTCTTCCGATTCGGCATCCCATCCGACGCGACGGAAGGAACGCTGAAGGGCAAATCGATTCAGATCGTGTGGGGAACGGGATCGTTCTTCATCTTCGGCGGGTGGATCGCTAACTGCAACCTTTACAAGACCGCGTTCAATATGGGCAATTTCTCGTTCGTGCATCGGTTGTCAACCGACTCGCATATTGGGCATGAGTCCGGTCACAGCTTGAGTCTCTTTACGTTTGGGAGCTTCGTTCATCTCGTCGGCGCGGTGGACGAATGGGTTGTCCATCAGGAAAAGGCGCTCACCGAACGCATGGCTGAGAGCCACGACACCAGCGCTTCATCGCATCCCAAACTGCTAATGTGGTCATAACCTAAAGGAGCATGGAATTATGTCAGACGTTGTCAACATCATCACGTATGTCATCGCTTATGTGATCGGGGTGGTCGCCATCGTCGTTGGCGCGACCAATACGGCAAACAACGGGAAAGCGTTCATCGCCTTCGGCATCTGGGCAATCTTGGTCACAACGTGGGCGGGTTTGTGGTCGGCGCGCGGCACGTTCCGCCCGGATTTCAAGAACAAAGGGCTGATTGCCAAGTTCACCGAAGTAGGCGAAGCGGTCACGATTCCCGCGATTATCGGCTTGGTGATCGTCATCGTGATCGCTTTCCTGTAAACCCGCTTGCGGCAGAATTTCTAGGAAGGGCTATACTCATATAGAAATGATGATTGCGCCGACGCTGAATACCCGACCGTTTCTATGAGAGGATATAGCCCTCATGCAAGGTCTATTCACGATCACGCCGTCGTCCCCCTACATCCCACTCGAATTCCAACGGCGTCACTGCATCCACACATTACCGGCTGGTACGCACCGGCGCGGATGTTCCCTATCGGATGACCTAACGATCATGCTCGATTGTCGGTAGCTTTCGACTACCGTCGCATTTCTGATTCCATTTTTCTTGAACCATCGCTGACTGCGCCGCTGCCCCCTTACCTTGTCTATGAGAGGATAAGCTTGCATGCCCGGTCCATTCACGATTACGCCGTCGTCCACACTCGTCACACTCGAAGATGATAAGCGCCAAGGGACTGCCGCGTTCACGGTCAAAAATGATGCGGCGAGGCGGATACGCGCAACCGCACGCCTGATCGTCCCGACCGGATCGCCCATCGCATCATGGTTGACGATCATGCAGCCGGGTGAGTCAAGCGATGCGCCGGAACTCCCCGGCACGGTGCGCCTGTTTGACTTGGGCGAAACCGAAACCTATCTGATCAAGATTGCCGCGCCCAGTGATGCCAGCCCTTCGACGCACACTTTCCGGCTGGTGGTCGCAGACGAAACCAATCCCGACGACAGGTTCACCGAAAGCCCGGATATTTCGGTCGTGCTGAACAAGAAGCCCGATCCCGTGCCGCCGCCGCCGACCAAATTCCCCATCTGGGTGATTCCAGCGGTGCTGGTGGCGTTGGTGCTGGTGGCAGCAGTCGTTCTTCTGCTGTCACGCGGTGGCGACCCGTCTGTTCCGCCAACGGTGACAGCGCCCCCCGGCGCTCCACTGCTGCGCCTCACGCCGACTTTTCCGCATTTCGGCACTACGACATTTCCGGACAACCCGTTCTTAGAAGCGGATTTGGTTCAAGCGCAGTCGTTTGGATTCAACTTCCCTGAACAATCTCAGGCAGTTGGCGTCGATTCTTTCAACAACGTGTGCGGAGGTTTTATCTCAGCCGACGCGATCCTCACAGTTCAGCTTGACGCGCCGCCCAGTGAGGTTGTGTTCTTCTTCGAAAGCTTGGGCGGGAGCGGCGTGAGGCTGCTGCTCCTCGATCCAGCAGGAAATGTGCGCTGTAACACCAGTAATTTTATGGGCAATCCAGTGCTTCGGGTATCACCCGCCTTAGCGGGTCCGTATCACATCTGGCTCGGCACGAGTGCCCTAGGCGAGTCGCTGAACGGAACAATGTTACTCGCCGCAAGTTGCAACACCTTGAGCGAAAACTTCTCATGCTAGCGGGTCATTATTCAAAGGAGGCGCTTCATGCCCGGTCCATTCACGATTACGCCATCATCAACCCTCGTCACGCTCGAAGATGATAAGCGCCAAGGGACTGCAACCTTCACAGTCAAAAATGATACAGCGAGGCGGATACGCGCAACCGCGCGGTTGATCGTCCCAACCGAATCGCCCGCTGCATCATGGCTGACGATTATGCAGCCGGGAGAGGCGAGCGAAACGCCAGAACTCCCCGGCACGGTGCGGCTGTTCGATTTGGGCGAAACGGAAACCTATCTGGTCAAGATCGCCGCGCCCAGTGATGCCGTTCCTTCGACGCATACGTTCCGGCTGGTGGTCGCGGACGAAACTAACCCTGATGATAACTTCACCGAAAGTCCGGATATTTCGGTTGTTTTGAACAAGAAGCCCGATCCCCCGCCGCCGCCGCCCAAGTTCCCTGTGTGGGTGATTCCGGTGATCCTTGTGGTTCTGGTGATTATCGTCCTAGCAATTGTGCTGCTCACCCGCGACACGACCCCGACGCCAACCGAAACGCCGACGCCGACCGTTACCGCGACTTTTACGCCGCCGCCGAATGTCCTTCAGCTTGATCCGGGATTCCCGCATTTCGGAACGGCATTTGTCGGCAATGACTTCTTTCTTGGCGATGATCCCGTCAACATCCAAGAGTTCAGCTTTGCCAGCGTCGCTGAATTTGAAGCATCCGGCGTTGATTCATTCGGGAATCCGTGTACCGGATTCATCTCCAGCTCTGCCATTTTCGCTGTAGAGATTGCCGATACGCCGTCGAGCGATCTGGCATTCTTCTTCCAAAGCACCAACGGCGACACTACACTGATCATGCTCGATCCGTTTGGTCTTGTCCGCTGTAATGATGATGTGCAGGGATTCCAACCGGGGCTGAATTTCTCGCCAATTGAACTGGGAACTTACTTTATCTGGATCGGCAGCAAAGAGGATGGACGCGCGATCAGCGGTTCTCTGCTCGTCACCTCCGACTGCCGCAACTTCTTTAACTGCTAATCGTTGGACAGTGAAAGGAAGCTTGTCATGCCGGGACCATTTGCAATTACCCCTTCGACCAGCACCGCTACCCTTGATGCGTCGCGTCAAGGGACGGTGACATTCACCGTCAAGAATACGACCAAAATCCGCATTCGCGGCATTGCGCGATTTGTCGCAACGCCGCCGGAGTCCGTGCATTGGTATACCGTCGCACCAGCGCCCGCCGCTCCCACACCGCCGCCACCGCCGACACCTACACCGTCACCTGCCACCGGACAGCCGACACCGCCTGTTCCCAACGTCCGTG
>JAPKMU010000079.1 GCA_026645745.1 Anaerolineae bacterium
GAGACATTTCAGGTTGCTGAACGCATTAACACGCGAATCAAACCCGCCCGCCCGATCAAACCGATAGGTTGTCCAGTCGCTGCCACCACCGGCAGTCGCTTGATTCCGTTGTCCATCAACAGTTTCAGCGCCACCAGTGCGCTGTCAACTTCGCGCACAGTGATCACGGGCGCAGTCATGAGTTCCGACGCTGTTTGAGGGAGATGCTGTGTGCCTTCCAGTGTTTGCCCGGAAAGAAGAATAAGCACTTTAGATCTATCTCCATTTGAAACACGCTCTAAAATGTCTCGCTCGGTCAGAATGCCGATGACACGATTCACGTCATCCACCACGACTAACCGCTTCTGGGCATGTTCGCGCATCAGTTGAATGACTGCTGATATGGAGGCATCTTCCATCACTGGAATCACACGTTCTTGATCCACCTCGTCAACGCGCGCATCCGGGTTTGGGATTGTCTGTTCACCCGACGAAGCAATTTCTCGAAGAATATCGCAACGTGTAATCATTCCCAGAAGGTGACCCGACTCATCCACAACGGGCAGTCGCTTGAATCGGTACGCATCGAGCATATCTATGGCTTCTTGGAGTACAGCAGACGGCGAAATCGTGATCGCGGGATGGCTCATAACATGCTGTGCAGTTAACGCGCCGATATATTCAAGCGCTGCACGACGTTCTGCGGAATTCAAGTGCATCAAGTGTGTGATGTTGAGCTTGATCCCCGCCCGTTTGAGGTCGTCGTCCGTGATGATTCCAGAGATGATATTTTGCGCGTTCAACACTGGAATCGAGCGCAGTCCTTCGCGGAGCGCCAGATCGATCATCTCAAGGAGCGCTGTTTCTTCTTTGACCGTGACTGGATGACGTGACATGATGGAACGCACCGAGCGCTGCAAAAACTCGGCGGGCATGCCCAATCTTTCTGGCAGCCAGCCTTCACTCCGCCGCTCCGTGAGTGCACGCAGGCTCTCATCATGTTGGATGTCCGCGCCGAAAAACTTGGGTGCGCCGACAAGTTGCGTCATGTAGATTCCGCGATGACCGGATGCCAGATACGCGATGACGCACGCAAGAATCAGATAGAGCGCTGACCCGCCACCAAACAATTCGATTCCCATGAGCGCGCACGCGAGCGGTGTATTGCTCGCTCCCGCAAATACCGCCACGAACCCCAATGCCGCCATAAATGCCGGATCGACACCTAAGATTCCGCCCAAGGTGAACCCCAAGGTCGCGCCAATGGCAAACAGGGGGGTAACCTCGCCGCCAAGAAAACCTGATCCAAGCGTTATGGTGGTGAAAATCAGTTTGAGCAAAAAAGCGAATGTCGCTACACCTTCACCGTTCACGCTTTGCTGAATCAGCGGCAGACTCAGCCCTAGATAATCGTTTGTGCCAAGCAGCAGTGCCAACCCGATGATCACCACGCCGCCAATGAAAGAACGCATCGGCGGGTAAGCGACGAATGTACTTTGCAGTTTCTTGATGCCGTGAGTCAGTTCGACAAACAGAATACTTGTCAGCCCAAATATGACTGCCGCTTCCGCAACCTTGATCAGCAGCAGCGGATCAATCTCAAGATTGGCGAGATGGGGATAGTGTGTATGTGCTGCTCCCCACAACCGCGTGACGATGTCGCCGATGTAAGCTGCGGCGAGGCAGGGGATAATCCCATCATACCGAATGCGCCCGACGCTTTGAACTTCCATGCCGAACACGAACCCCGCGACGGGTGTTCCGAAGACTGACCCGAAACCGCCGCTGATCCCCGCCATGATGATCAAGCGGCGGTCATCGGGTGAAAGCCGCAGTACGCGGCGCAAACTGTCCGCCAGACTTGCGCCCATCTGAATCGCGGTGCCTTCGCGCCCAGCCGATCCGCCGAACAGATGCGTCGTGATCGTACCAAACAGCACCAGTGGAGCCATCCGAAAGGGGATTTGTGCCTTGTTCGCGTTGACTTCCTCAATTACGAGGTTGTTGCCCTGTGCGGCAGACCCGGCGAATCGAAAGTAAACCCAACCGACAACCAAGCCCGCGATAGGCAGTAGAAACACCAGCGCCGGATTCTCAAGCCGCGTATTGGTTGCCCATGCAAGCGTGATCAGGAATACAGCGGATGCAGTTCCCGCAAGCACGCCGACTAATCCGCCGAGCAGCACCCACTTGACGAACATTCGCAGAAACGCCGCAAAATCGCGCAAGTTGATATGAAACAACGCATCTATGAGGGAGTAAACGCGCTGCCAAAACGCGCGCCGCTTGGCGCGTGCATGCGCCTTCCGTGCGCGATCTTGCGGGATGCCTTTGGTTCGCCAGAGCGATCTTAAGCGTGTCAGCATGAATGCTCCAATAGACACTTGGGTTACGTGGATGCGATCCACCCACTAAGCTCTGGTCCGGTCGTTGGCGCAAATCCGACATTGCCGAGCTGAGTAATCGTCACGCCCCGATCGCTGAAACAGCAGGTCAGCGTCAGCGAGAATGGGGTTTCGACCCACCAGAGTTTCGCCGTATAGGTGGTCGCGTCCGTCCATGCGCCGCTGCCGCCAATCTTCCAAGGGATGAATTCCGGTGGGGTGCGCTCTCGCAGCGAAACATCGAGCGGCGGCACGTTGGAAGTGCTGTGCTTCCATTCACCATATCCGCAACCGATCTTTTCGCCGCCGTCGAGCGTGAGCACGGTTTCTCCATCATTGAAATCAAATCGAATCGACTTGACCTGATCCGGGTTGTCCGCAAGCGAATAAACCTGACCCGATACGCGTGCCGCTGTGGGTGATGTTGATTCGCCGTTGACCAATGGGAGTTTCAAATTCGCCAATTGATCTGCCAGCGCTTTCTGAGCCTCCCCATCGGCAGGAAGCGGGGTATTTCCCATCGCGGGCAGAAGATACTGCCAAACCAGATCAAGAGTCTCCTGCATTTCGGGCATACCACTTGTAATCGCCAAAACCGCATCTTGATCCGGCATGACGACGCAGTATTGACCGAATGCGCCGTCACCGCGATAGGCGTTGTGCTGGCAGCGCCAGAACTGAAAGCAGTAGCCCTGCTGCCAATCGGGGGAGGCGGGTGCGTTATCAATCTGGAATGAGGTCGCTTGATCAACCCATGCTTCAGGGATGATCTGCGCGTTGTTCCACTTACCTTTTTGCAGATACATCTGACCAAAACGGGCGATCTCGCTGGTGGTCAAGCGCAGCCCCCATCCACCTGTATCAATCCCTTCCGGGGACATCTCCCATGATAGACTCTCGATGCCAAGTGGATCAAACAAGCGCGGCTTGAGATATTCGACCATGCGCCCGCCTGTGAGCTTTTGCACAATTGCCGACAACATGTAAGTCGCGTGCGAATTATACAAAAAATGCGTTCCCGGTACATGCTCCACCGGATGCATAAGGAACAATTCAACCCATGTTGTACCGGGATGATCTTCCATCCGGCTGAAAGGTTCACTGGTGTGCCCGGTAGACATCGACAAAAGATGGCGGATGCGCATCGCCTTAAGATTCTCGCTCGGATTTGCTGGTGTTTCGTCCGGGAAGAATGAAATCACCTGATCGTCAATCGACAACCGACCCTCCGCGACCAGCAGTCCAATCGCGGTTGATGTGAAGCTTTTGCTGAGTGAAAACAGGACATGGGGATTTTCGACACGGTACGGCTCCCACCAACCTTGAGCTACAACCGCGCCGTGACGGACAAGAACAAAACTGTGCATCACGTTGAGTTTGCGCTCAACAGCCGTGACAAATGCGCTGATCGCCGCAGAGGGGATACCCTGCGCTTCCGGGGTACTGTGGGGTAGAGATGACATTCGCGTGCTCTCCGAAGTGCTTTGAAAATGCCGAAGATGCGGCGGATTCTACCCCGAATACAAGTTGATGCCGTGAATGGTCTTAACTAAAAACCATATGCCCAATGTCCTGTCATCACGCATCCCGGTTCAGGATTTACGGTTGTTGTGACCGGGTCTTCATACTCACCGTCCGGCAGTTCTCCGATTAATTCCCATTCCACAACGATTGGTTGACCATCTGCCCAAACGGAGATCGTTTGGTCTCTGACAAGCACGATCACATAGACGGGATTGTAAAACGAGGGTTCGCCCTCTGTTTCTGTGCGAGACATTCGGGGACGTGATTCGCCCTCGATTTGTTCGAGCGTGTAGACTTCATCCAATGAGGTGATCACCACGCCCGCCGCGCTCACCACTTCTCCGCGCCGGTTCGATACGCCGCGTGTGATAAACGTACACCCGCCGGTTGATCCATCAGCAGTCTCGCGCACGCTGATCAGCCCGCCCATGACGACGTTGATATACGTCGATTCCGCGCCGCCCGAATCGCCAAACGACTCAATCGCCATTTCTTCGCTGAACAGAAGCTCGCCGTCGTCGTCCACCAAGCCGAGTTCTTGCATCTCGTCGATGGCTGCCTGCCAGTCGCTTTCCATGCTTGCAAGCGTCTCATCAAAGAAGGATGGGCTGAGCGCGGGCATCACGGTGTCGGATTCCGGTCGTGGGGTTGGGGTGGGCTTGTCTTGAAATGGCATGATCACACTGAGCAAGAGCAGGGTTACTACTGTAATGAGCGTCATGAGAATCCCCTTTTTGCCAACACGAATCAGGTATGCGCTTGTTCAAGCGCTGTGTTTGCCGCCCGCATGATCACCCCGGATGCGACGAGTATGCGTACCTGTTCCATGTGCGGATACAACACGGTATCGCGTTCGATAAACGGGACATGCTGGCGAATCAGATCATAAACGGGGTGTGTTCCCCGTCCCATGCGCCGATCTGCGCCGAGAATCTCCTTACGGAAGTCGATCCCCTGTGCGCCCGCCATCAGTTCGATCCCTAAGATGCGCTCGACGTTGTTGTTGATCCGCCGCGCTTTAAGCGCCGCCGTACAGCCCATGCTGACATGATCTTCGACATTGGCGGAAGTCGGAATCGTATCTACGCTTGCGGGATGTGCGAGAACTTTGCTTTCGGTTGCCAACGCTGCCGCCGTGTACTGCACGATCATAAAGCCGGAGTTCAAGCCGCCTTCGCGCGTCAAAAATGCGGGCAGTACATGGGTATTCACCGACTCATCGATCAGGCGGGCAATGCGGCGCTCGGAGATGTTGCCGAGTTCGCTCATCGCCAAGCCGAGATAATCCATCGCTATCGCCAGCGGCTCACCGTGAAAGTTGCCGCCGCTCAACACCGTGATCTCGTCGCCTTCGATAAAGATCAGCGGGTTGTCGGTGACGGCATTGAGTTCGATCTCCATCGCCCAGCGGCAGTAAGCAATTGCGTCTCTCACCGCGCCGTGCACCTGTGGAATACAGCGCAGTGTATACGCGTCCTGCACGTTGAGCGGATCATAGCCGCGTGTGAATTCGCTCCCGCTGAGTAAAGCGCGCAGATACGCGGCACAGTCCTGCTGGCGCGGAAACGGGCGCAGACGCTGAATCCGTTCGTCGAAGGCAAGCGGTGTCCCGTGCAGCGCCTCCAAGCTGATACTTCCGGCGATATCCCCGACCTGCATCAGATTCTCGGCGCGGACGGTTTCGAGTACGCCCAACGCGCACATCACCGAAGTACCGTTGGTGAGCGCCAGCCCTTCTTTCGCTTCTAACACGACAGGCGATAGCCCTGCACGCGCCATCGCTTCCGCGCCGGGAAGAATTTCGCCCTTATATTCGGCTTCGCCTAGTCCGATCAGGACAAGGCTCATGTGTGCGAGGGGCGCGAGATCACCGCTTGCGCCGAGCGATCCTTTTTCGGGGATACGCGGGTGCACGCCCCGATTGAGCATGTCGATCAAAGTCTGAAGCGTTTCCAACCGGATGCCGGAATGCCCGCTGGCGAGGGTATTCGCGCGGATCAACATGATCGCCCGTGTGGTGGGTATATCGAAAATATCCCCGACGCCGACGGCGTGACTAATGATGATGTTCCGCTGTAACGTCTTGACATCTTCCGGTGGGATCACGCGATCCTTGAACGCACCGAATCCGGTTGTGATGCCGTAGGCGATTTCGCCGCGCGCGATTAACTGCTGAACAGCGGCGGCGCAGCGAGTCACCGCCGTTTTGGCGGAGTCGCTGATCACGATCTCCGGCTGACCATATGCGGCGGCGTTCACCTGTTCAATCGTCAGGCTGCTGCCATCCAAGATGATTTTGTTCATGAACCCTCGAAAAGTACGCCGCGCTTGATCACCCGCTCAACCAGATTTACCCCGAACTCATATGCCAATGCGCGGTAGTCCGGCGCATCGACGATTAGGATGTCCGCCTGTTTACCCACCTGAATCGACCCCACATGATCGCCCATGCCAATCGCATAAGCCGCGTTGATCGTCGCGGCGTTCATCGCTTCGGCGGGCAGAAGTTTTTGATAGCGGCAGGCAATCGCCATGACGAGCGGCATTGACGGACAAGGCGCAGAACCGGGATTTAGGTCAGTCGCGAGCGCAACCGCCGCGCCCGCCTCGATCATGCCGCGCGCGTTGGCGTAATGCGTGCTGCCCAGATTGAAATTGACCGTCGGGAGGATCACGCCGATGGTATCGGATGCCGCCAGTACGCGAATTTCTTCATCGGTGGTCACGTCAAGGTGATCAACCGAGATTGCGTCCGCTTCAACCGCCGCCGTCACGCCGCCCAACGATTTGAACTCATCAACGTGTGCTTTGATCCCCATGCCGTGCTTGCGCGCAGTCTCCCAGATACACTGCGACTGTTCGACGGAGAATACGCCCGCTTCGCAGAACACATCGACAAAGATAGGGACGTTAATCAGCGGATCAAGCCGCCAATAATGCGCGGCGCGTGGGATCATTTCGCATACGAGATCAACGTAATCGTTGGTGCGTCCTTGATATTCCGGTGGAACGGCGTGCGCGCCCAAGAATGTTGGTACGATGTCGAGAAGACCCGTTTCCAACTCCATCTGCATCGCGTCGAACATCTTCTTTTCGGTATCCCAGTCCAGCCCGTATCCAGTCTTGATCTCGAATGTAGTGGTTCCAAGCCGCAGCATCCGGTGTAGGCGACGAATCGACTGGGTGCTGAGATCATTCACCGAAGCGGCGCGGGTGGCGCGAACCGTGCTGTTGATCCCGCCGCCCGCCGCCATGATCTCCATGTAGGTCTTGCCCTGTATGCGCTGCTCGAACTCATCAAGGCGATCCCCTGCGTAAACGGCGTGCGTGTGACAGTCCACGAAACCGGGACACACGACTTTCCCTGATGCGTCGATCATCTGGTCGGCGCTGTGCGATGCGACAATCTCCGGTGTTGTGCCAACAGCGGTGATCGTTTCCCTTTCAAATACAACCGCACCGTTTTCGATCATGCCCACATCGCGCATGCTTTCATCGCGCTTGGGGCGATCACCCGCGCATGTGATAACCTGCTTGGCGTTGTGAATGATTGTCTTCATGATTTCATCATGGGAATTTTGACCCCGTTCTTCTGTGCGAACTCAACCGCTTCCGGGTAGCCCGCGTCGGCATGACGCACGACGCCCATCCCCGGATCGGTGGTGAGCACACGCTCAAGTCGTTGAGCCGCTTCGGGCGTGCCGTCCGCGACGATTACCTGCCCGGCGTGAATGCTGTAGCCGATTCCCACGCCGCCGCCGTGATGGATGCTCACCCATGTCGCGCCGCCGATGGAGTTCACCAGCGCGTTGAGCAGGGGCCAGTCCGCGATTGCGTCTGAACCATCGCGCATGGATTCGGTTTCACGGTTCGGGCTGGCGACTGATCCGCTATCCAAGTGATCGCGTCCGATCACGATGGGCGCTTTGACTTCACCCCGCGCGACCATCTCGTTAAAGCGCAGCCCGGCTTTGGCGCGTTCGCCGTAGCCGAGCCAGCAAATGCGGGCGGGTAAGCCTTGAAATGTGACTTTTTCGCGCGCCATGCTGATCCAGCGGCGGAGATGATCATTTTCCGGGAAAAGCTCAAGGATCGCGCGGTCGGTCGCATAGATGTCTTCGGGATCGCCTGAAAGGGCAACCCACCTGAACGGACCCTTGCCTTCACAAAACAGCGGACGAATATACGCCGGAACAAAACCGGGATAATCGAAGGCGTGCGCGATCCCCGCATCAAACGCGCGCTGGCGCAGGTTGTTGCCGTAATCAAAGACGATGCTGCCCTTCGCCTGCCAATCGAGCATCGTTTGCACATGCCGCGCCATACCCGCCATCGCTCGCGCTTTGTACGCTTCGGGATCGTTTTGGCGCAGTTCGGCGGCTTGTTCGAGCGTTAAGCCTGCCGGAATATAGCCGTACATGACATCGTGAGCAGAGGTTTGATCGGTGACGACATCCGGCACGACGCCGCGCGCCGCGAGTTCAGGAAGGACTTCCGATGCGTTGCCGATCAAGCCGACCGATAAAGGTGTTTGCGCTTTGATCGCTTCGTCAACCCATGTCATCGCTTCTTCGATATCGTCCGAAATACGGTCGATCTGCTGCAAGTTCAGGCGGCGTTCAGCACGCCAGCGATCCACCTCCACGAGCAAGCCGACGCCTTCATTGAGCGTGACGGCAAGCGGCTGCGCGCCGCCCATTTCACCCAAGCCCGCCGTGACGACGAGCTTACCCTTGAGCGATCCCCACCCATGCTGACGGGCAAGTGCACCGAATGTCTCGTAAGTGCCTTGTAGAATCCCCTGTGTGCCGATGTAAATCCAGCTTCCGGCGGTCATCTGACCGTACATGATCAGCCCGTCACGCTCCCATTTATCGAAGTTTTCCTGAGTCGCCCACGCTGGAACGATATTGCTGTTGGCGATCAGGACGCGGGGGGCATCCGTGTGGGTGCGAAAAACGGCGACGGGTTTCCCAGACTGTACGAGCAGGGTTTCATCCGGCTCAAGGCGGCGAAGTGACTCAAGAATCGCCTCGAATGATTCCCAGTTGCGGGCGGCGCGTCCCCGTCCTCCGTACACGATCAAGTTGGCAGGATCGAACGCGACATTCGGATCAAGGTTGTTCTGAATCATGCGATACGCCGCTTCGATCAACCAATTCTTACAAGTGAGTTCTGTACCGCGCGGCGCATGGATTTCGCGGGCGTTCATGATCCGTCTCCTAACCCGCCGCGCTCACGCAGTGCGGCATGAATGCGATCCGTGTGTGCTTTTGCTGCCGCTTCGATTTCGGAAACGCGTGCGGTCAGTTGATCGGCGGCGGCGCGGTCGGTCAGGGTCTTGGCGTTGATCTTGACGTTTAATCCGGCGGCGTAAATTGCCGTATTCGCCAGTGATCCGGCGCTGCCCACATCGCTGATCGCATTGACATTGCCTGTTTCGGCGGCTTCAGCGGCGAGCGCAAGCACAGCAAGCGCCGTTTCGGCGGCATGCAGCGGCACTTGCGCGGCTTCCACCGTCGCGTGCTCAACAGCTTCGGCACGTTCCGGCGAGTCCTTCGGCAGTTTCATCGCGTTCATCACGCCGTCAAACGCTTCCGCATCCCGTTGAACTCCCGCTTCGAGTTCGGCGCGCAGTCGTTCGGCTTGCGGAACGATTTCCATCATGCGCGCTTCAACAGCCGCGTATTTCTTCTTCCCAATCGTCACACGCGCGACCATTGCCACCAGTGCCGCCGCCATCGCGCCCGCGTATGCCGCTGCTGATCCGCCGCCCGGGGTCGGTTCGGCGCTTGCCAGCGCATTTAGAAACGTGGAATTTGTGCCGGAATCGGTCAGGCGGTTCTCAAGGACTTGCTTGGGCGTGAAGTTGTCGATCTGCAAATACCACTGTGCAGCGTCGAATAATGCCTGCTGCGGAATCAAGCCGATCAACTCAGTGCCGAGGATGCCCACACCGTAACGCGCGGCTTCCCGGCGGATCATTTCGACAGCGCGGAATATCGACGTCTGCGTGTAGTCGGTCAAATTCATCGAAACCTGCGCTTTGCCGTCAACTAACAGCCCCAGCGCTTTGACAAAGCGCAGCCCACCCGTCTGATGACGAATCGCTTTGGCAATCTTCTTGGCAATTTCTACGTCATGCGTGGTCAGGTAAACATTGAAAGCGATCAATGGGGCGCGTGCGCCGATCACGGTTGCGCCCGCTTTGCCGAGTTCCGCTTTGCCGTAGTCGGGGCGGCGGTTCGGGTCAGTCAGGATAGCTTGTTTGAGACCTTCATATTCGCCTTTGCGAACGTCCGCGAGGTTTTGATTTTCGGGGCGGGTGGCGGCGGCTTCGTACAAATAGACGGGAATACCGAGTTCCTCACCCACACGCTGACCCAACTGCTTCGCCAACATAATGCAGTCCGCCATCGTCACGCCTTCGAGCGGGATGAACGGCACAACATCGGTCGCACCGATGCGAGGATGCGCTCCCTGATGCGCGTCGAGATCGATCAGTTCGGCGGCGAGTTTAATCGCGCGGAATGCCGCTTCGACGACGGCTTGCGGCGTGCCGACAAACGTCATCACCGAACGGTTGTGATCGGTATCGCTCGTTCGATCTAAGAGGTGAATATCGGGCACAGCGGCGATCTCTGCCGCAATCCGCTCGATCACATCCGTGCGGCGTCCTTCCGAGAAATTCGGGATACATTCAACCAGTTGTCTCATCAAAATCATCTTTCAGGGCGGATAATAGCGTTAGGCAATTATACCGATAAAACAGCTCACCCATGTAGGCAGTACGCACATATGTTATGCTGGTATTGAGCGAGTATTCTGACTTCTCGCAAAGGAGCACCCGTGTTTATCGATCTCATCCGTCGCCCACCACACAGCGCGGAATGGCAGAAAATTCCTTGGCACGATCCCGATTTCAGTCGGCGTATGCTTGAAGAACATCTCAGTCAAGATCATGACCTCGCCAGCCGCAGACAAAGCCTCATCGATCAGCATGTGGCATGGCTGCACCGCGAAATTCTCAAAGAACATCCGTCACGCATCCTTGATCTCGGCTGTGGACCGGGGTTCTACATCAAGCGCTTGAGCGCTTTAGGTCATACGTGCGTTGGTATGGATATATCGCCTGCTTCGGTCGCTTACGCGCGGGAGCAGCATCCGGGGGGAGAGTATATCCTTGGGGATGTGCGTTCTCTCGCTTTGGGCGATGAAGCTTACAATGCCGTCTTCATGATTTTTGGCGAACTGAATGCGTTTGCACCTGATGAAGCAGCGGACATCATCCGCAAAGCACATGCAGCGCTGAAGCCGGGGGGAGTGCTCGTGCTCGAAGTGCATCCTTATGGAGTGGTGGCTGCAAACGGGAACGCGCCGCGTTCATGGCACACTGCCGAGAAAGGATTGTTTTCTGATCATCCATACCTATGCTTAACCGAGTCCGGTTTTGAGCGTAACCGTGCTGAAACACGTTTTTACGTCATTGATGCCGGAAGCGGAGCGCTGCAGCAGTACACAACGATGCTGCAAGCGTATTCTGAGGAGGAATACCGCCAGTTGTTGAACACTTTTGCTCAAGTCAATTTCTACCCGTCACTCACGGGCAGTGGAGAACAAGGCGATCTTTTTGTGATTGCCGCCGAAAAGTAACCGGCACTATTCATAAACACTACTGCGGAGGTTTTGATCATGCATTCACAGGATAATTCACAAAAAAAGTGGGGCGCGGCGACTCATGCGATTCATGGACGCCCGGATAAAACGTATTTGAGTCCAACATTCCCGATTTATCAAACAAGCACTTTCGCAGTGGCTGAAAGCGGTGATTTCGCACCCCTGCTTGAAGGTACGGCGGGGGATGCGTTTGTCTATACGCGCTACGGCAACCCGACAGTTGCGAATGTACAGGAAAAGCTGGCGGCGATCCATCATGCCGAGGTGGGACTGCTTTTTGGCAGCGGCATGGCGGCAATTGCGGCGGCGATTCTTTCCCAAGTGAAAGCCGGGGATACCGTCGCAGCGATTCGCCCGGTCTACGGCGGTACGTATGCGTTTGTCAATCAAATGCTGCCGCGCGCGGGTATCACCACCCATTTCATCACGCCGGAGCAAGCCTACGAAATCGAAAAGCATGTGCCAAATGCGAACCTGATTTACTTTGAAACGCCCGCCAACCCGACCACGATCTGCATTGATATTGAAGCGGTCGTAAATGCGGCGCGGCGAATCGGCGCAAAAACGGTGATCGACAACACCTTTGCATCGCCAATCAACACGCTGCCGCTCGATTGGGGCATTGATCTGGTCGTTGAAAGCGTGACGAAGTTCATCGGCGGTCACAGTGATGTGATCTCCGGTGCGGTGCTGGGGCGGGCAGAACACGCCGAGGCACTGCATCAGCAGTTGATCTATTACGGTGGATGCGCCAGCCCCATCGAAGCGTTCTTGCTTGACCGCAGCTTAAAAACGCTCAAGATGCGGGTTCTGTATCAGAATGATCAAGCGCTCAAGATTGCACAGTTTTTTGAAGCCGAACCGGTAGTTCAGCGCGTGTTCTACCCACACTTGCCAAGCTCGCCGGATTATCTGGTAGCGAAAAAGCAGATGGTGGGCGGCAGCGGTGTGATGGCGCTTGATTTCGGCAGTCTTGAAGCGGCGGTCGCGTTTGTGGATGCGCTGAAAGTCGTTGTAAATGCAGTGAGCTTGGGAAGCGTCGAATCTTTGGTGACGATCCCCGTTCTCAGCACCCATGCGCGGGTGGATGATGCGGAACGTCTGTTGGCGCGTGTCAATCCGGGAACGGTGCGCTTGTCCATCGGCGCTGAGGATTTTGACGATCTCATTGCTGACTTTGAACAGGCGATCCAGAAAATTCCGGTAACAGCATAACCGAGGGCATTAATAGCGAGGGCTTCGGCAGACTTGCGAAGCCCTCGCAGATCGCATTAGTCCGCCGCCGCTGCAATGGGCTTCGGTACGGGTCGCGTATTCTGTACGTAGCGCAGCGTCACGAACAGCGCCAAACCTCCCATCACCAAAGCGGTCACGAACAAGGTTTCGTACCCAAGCTGACCGACGATTGTTCCGGCGATGAATGGCGCAGTCAACGAAATGACTGCCGCAATCGTGTTGAACAACCCGGCATAGATCGGACGTTCATCCGGCGAAGCGTGTGTAATCACATAGTTCTGATAGCCGACGAACAGATTACTCAGCGTCAAGCCCGACATTAAGAAACCGAAATACAGCGGCGCAGGACCGACCACACCGGATAAAAGCGCGCTGATCGGTAGAAATGCCGCTCCAAACAAAGCCAGACGGATGAACAGTACGTTATTACGTGCGCCGAGCCACGCATAAGCTAGCGCTCCCACGATCCCGCCGAGTGTCTGCATGGCGAGCAGGGTTGGGACGGCAACATCGCTGGAGAGGTTAAGCTGTGTGGTCGCAAAGCCGATATAAAACGGACCCGCCATCGCCATGAGCGTCGTCAGCAGCCGCGTGACAAGGATCGCGCGGAAAGCCGCATCGGTTCGGAGAACATGCCGCAACTGCGGCAGAAATTCGCTGAGCGCCGGGGTTTTTTCAACTGGCTTTCCGCCCGGCAGTTCCCGAATGAACAGTGTGGGAATATTCGAGATCGTGAAAAGCAGCCCTGATGTGATGAATAGGATCGCGTAGTTATTCGGAAAGGCGGGTCCTGCATCACCGAGCACCACGCTGATCAAGGGAGCAATCAGCAGCATGATCACGCCCGATGTAGCGGACATCAATCCGAACATCCGCGCCCGCCAATGTGCGTTGAGACTCGTTCCGGTCAGGTCTGCCCAAGGCACACCGACGATTCCATCACCAACCGCCGCGATCCCATAGCTGAGGAAGAACAAGAACAGGATTGTTTCCGGGTGATCTCTACCTAAGAGCATCGTGAGCGCGCCGAAGGCAATCATCACGAAGCGCACCGGGATATTCGGTCCGATGAACCACCATTTCTTGTTTGCGACCCGAATGATGTAGCGAGCGATGAACAACTGCGGCAGTGTCCAGCCGATCTCGAACAGCGAACCGGACAAGCCGATCAGAATTTCGGAGTCAGTGAGGCGGCGGACGAAATCCGGGATCACGGTTGTTCCACCGATGATTCCCATAGCAACGGTAAACAAAATGCCGTCTGTCAAGAAGAAAAAGAAGTTGCGTTGATACACACGCTCAAGGTGAGCAGATGGTGGATTGGTGCCCATGATCGTCCTACAAATGCGTAAAATCAGCCGTAATTGTGAACGCTCCCATACAAGACTGCTATATAACCAGAGTCCACCGTTCGCTGATCCATTTTGCGCTTGCATCCTTAACCAACAGCGCTTAATGTCTACATGATTCTGCGCTTCGACGTGAATAAGGTGTAATGATGATGGAATTTACGCTTGCCTTGCCCGATTGGGCAGTTGAAGAAAATCGACGCCTGCCCGCTGTGCTGACCACCATCGAAGAGCGTATGGCGGCTGTGATCCGCTTTTCGCGGCTGAACTTTGAGAATGGTACGGGGGGACCTTTTGCCGCCGGGGTATTTGAGCGCGACACGGGGAAACCGATTGTAATCGGCGTGAATCGCGTTGTTCCGTCGAACTGTTCTTCGGCACACGCCGAGATTATGACGCTGTCGCTTGCGCAAAAAATCCTCGGTACGTGGGACTTGGGCGCACCGGGACTGCCCGCTTATCAATTCGTCGTCAATTGGCTGCCGTGTGCGATGTGTTTTGGCGCAACGTTCTGGTCGGGGATTCGTTCGCTCGTGATTGCAGGGAGCGGACGCGAACTTGAGCAGATCACCGGATTTGATGAAGGTCCGATTCATCCGCAGTGGGCAGATGAACTTGCCAAGCGCGGCATCGAATTAATCAACAATGTTTTGACCGACGAAGCAGTCGCAGTTTATAAGGCTTTTGCCGCCAGCGGCGCACTGGTCTACAACGCGCGTCAAGGCGACCGATCATAGGGGAACAATGGACAAGATCGCGATTATTGCTGACGTTCATGGGAACAAGCACGCTTTGGATGCCGTGCTTGCCGACGTTAAACAGCGCGGGATCGAGTTGATCTATAACCTCGGCGATCTTGCCGGAAAAGGACCTGCTTCCGACTACGCGATTGATCGCTGCCGCGAGGTGTGCCAAGTGATCGTCCGGGGTAACTGGGACGATGGAATCGCCCGCGAGGAGGACAGCGAGATCGCCGCATGGTATCGCGCGCAGATTGGCGCGGAGCGGGTAGCGTATCTGCGCAACCTGCCGAACAGCTTTGACTTTCGCCTAAGCGGCAAAAATGTGCGCTTGTACCATGCGTCAGCTCAAGGCGAATATCATCGTGTTCACCCACAGTCCGGGGTCGAAAAGTTACAGGGCATGTTTGCGAATACTCCGTTCACGGGTCTGGATTGCCCCGAACCGGATATCGCGATCTACGGTGACATTCATGGAGCATACATGCTTTCGGTAGATGTTGGGGATGTCACGAAAACCCTGCTCAACGCGGGAAGTGTCGGCAATCCGTTGGATCTGCCCTTAGCCACTTACCTGATCCTGACGGGGGTGCTGGATGGTGATGCGCCAGCCCCTTTTTCGCTAGACTTTGTTCGTCTGACGTATGACATTGACGCAGAGGCTGCTTTGTCTCGGCAGGTTGGGCAGCCCGATGCAGAGGCTTATATCGTTGAACTCAAAACGGCTGTTTATCGACGCATTCAGAAAAAAGCCACATAACCCCGCCATTCAACTCCACAAGATCATACTTGTGTGAACAACCGAGAATCAAAAGGGGAGACTGTCCGTTCTCCCCTTTGTGATCAACGCTGTGGATCGAGTCGCTTAACGGGCGAGACTATGCTCGGTGAGCCACTTCATCGATGGCATAATATCATTCACGTCGGTAAGCTCCAAAATCAAGCGAGGGTTCGCTTCGGATAAGTTCAGCGCTTTGAAAAACGCATACCAATTGATGCGTCCCTGACCGATACCCCAATGACGGTCAGCATGTCCATCATTGTCTTGAAGATGCACATGACCGAGCAGATCGCCCGCGTCCGTAACCCATTGATCGGGTGGCGCGCCGCCGATGCTCTCCATGATCGTGACGTGCCCGGTATCGATACTCAGTTGTACATGCGGCGAATTAAACGACTTGACGAGTTCAACAAGAGCATTTGAGTTGCCATCTGCGATGGTTTCGATCACAAATGCCAAGCCCATTTGCTCTGCGGTAGGCAGCAGCGGTTCGAGCACCATGTGAACAAACGCACCGTATAAACCGCGAATGGTCTGGGATGAAAAAGCAACAAGCGGCGACCCGAACCACTGGAACGGACTGTGGATCACGGCGTGAGTCGCGCCGATCTCCGCGCCAAACTGGAGGCATTCGCGCAGACGCTCAATGATGACAGCGCGAATCCTCTCATCCCACGTGCTGAGGTC
>JAPKMU010000007.1 GCA_026645745.1 Anaerolineae bacterium
CGCAGCGGGAATCCATGCCGCTGACGCAGGGGTTCACCCGCCCATGCGTGACACAACATCACGCGCTCATCTTCGTCGATCACGCTCAACGCGACGGTTTCATCAAAGCCGTCCGCCGCGTAAATCTTGAGATGCGTCGCCCCTTCCGGTACGCCAACCTGCTCCAAGAAATACTGCATCGGCACGCCCGTCCACAGCGTGGTGCTGATCAAGTCGCCGCCAATGCGGTTTGAGATGCACGACATGGTGATATAGGCATCCACCGAGGGCATCGCGCGGATTTCGTCCAGCGTGAGTTCGCGGATCACTTCGTTCGCGCCGCTGACCTGATTGACCATCGGAAGGGTATAGCCTTCTTCAGCGATGGCGGGTGGCAGCGCACTGATATCGATGCGGTAATGCTGGTCAATCGGCGTTATTTCCGGGCGCGTTCCCGGCGCGGGTATGAGCGCATCATCCGCATTCGGGAGCGGCGTCGCATCGGGATCAGGCGTAGATGCTGCCAGCGCGACCGATTCCGGTTCGCTGATACGCGTCTGCAAGAGCGCCCCCACACCCGCACCTGCCACCGTGATCACCGCCGCGCCTGCTCCCATCTGGATCAAGAACGAACGGCGGTCTAGGGATTCGATTTCGTAGCTGCCAGCAGCAGAGGAAGGAATGACACGCGCGAATGCCAGCGTATTCCAAGCCGCGCTGATGATGTATCCCCAGATCAGATGCAAGCCAAGCGTCCAAATCACGGACGCTGGATTCGTCGCGGTGATCGAACTGGGCACGGCAAGCCCGAACAACACCACCGGCAACCCCAAGCCCAAGCCGAGCAGTAATCCCGGAAGCAGAACATTCTTTTTCGTCTGTGTCCGGTTCATCACAGCAAAAAAGATCGCGGTCGAAACTACGCCGATCATGAAGAATGAGGCAATCGACAGCATGTGTTCCGCTACTTTTGCCGTTCCTGATGTCGGCAGCCCTAACGCGATGATGACGTTGACCATCGTATCAATGCCGAAAGTCAACACGTCTCCGCGCAGGTTACGCGCCACCCAATCCAACATTTCGAACGGGGGAAACGGCAGCATGATGAACGCGGTTCCAACAAACATCAGAGCCAGCAGCGGCGCAGTCATCATCACGCCGATGAGCACCCCGGTTCCGATACTTGGCTTCTTTGTCATTTTATTGCTCCAAACCCTCTCATGAGTCATAGTGAGTATTCACTGGTTTGGATGTTGTTGGCTTTATAGTTTTGTGAGTATTCTCCTAGAGTTTTCGTGCCTGATCTTATGGTCGAGGAAGATTCGACATGTTTGTGCTTGATGCGCATCAAGATATTGCCATGAACGCCCTGTCATCGGGGCGCGATTACCGGGAACACACGATCCTCAAGCGCCGCCGCGAGGCTGGTACATCCATACCGGAGCAGGCGGGAATCGCCACAACAGGTCTACCTGACGCGCTGATCGGGCGAATTGCTATCGTCTTTGCCACCTTATTCGTAGAGCCGCACCGCATTCAAGAGCAGTATGGTGTGCAGGGGTTCAGCAACCAGACGTATAAAACACCGTCCGAGGCATACGCGCTGGCGATGAGCCAGATGGATTATTATCATCGTTTGGCAGATGAGGAACCGCGTATCCGTCTGCTGCGCCATCAATCAGACTTGGCGGCAGTGCTGGCGACTTGGGCGGACGATCAACCCTTTGAAAAGCGGCTGCACGGCATGGCTGTTTTGATCGAGAACGGTGATTCGATCGTTGAGCCAAAGCAGTTTGAAGAATGGTATGAACGCGGCGTGCGCATCGTCGGTCCGGCTTGGGTTGGCACGCGCTACTGCGGCGGCACGAAAGAACCCGGTGGGCTTACGCGCTTGGGCGAAGAACTGCTCGATGTGATGGCGAATCTCAACGCGATTCTTGATTTGTCGCATATGGCAGAACAAGCCTACTACGAAGCACTTGACCGCTACAGCGGGTCAGAAATCATCGCCAGCCACAGCAACCCGCGCAAATTCCGCGATACTGACCGCCAATTATCCGATGACATGATCCGCCGCCTTGCAGAACGTGACGGCGTGATTGGCATTGTGCCGTATAATAACTTCCTCAGCGAAAAATGGGCGACCGGCGAACGCGCCCCCGGCACCGTTCCGTTCTCACTGGTGATTGATGCGATTGATCACATCTGCCAGATTACAGGGAGCGCGTCACACGTTGGCATCGGCAGCGATTACGACGGTGGTTTTGGCGCGGCGAGTATTCCCGAGGGTTTAGATTCAGTGAGCGATTTGATCACGATTGCCAACGGACTACGCGAACATGGATACAGCACCGGTGACATCGACCAGATCATGAGTGGTAATTTTCTGCGCAAACTCCGTCAGGCGCTCCCCGCCTAAGGGATCAATCAATGAATAACAGCGGCGGAATACCCCAGTTTGGCATCGCGCTTGGCGCATTGGGAATCGTACTGGCATTTCTCGGTTTGTTCCCTGATGTGACTGGTATTCCGACCGGTCAAGGATTCGGTGTCGTTCAGTTCGTCGCAATCATGATTGGCTTCAGCCTGCTGATGTTCGGCGCAGTGCTGTACGTCAAATGGACGTTTTACCTGAATAAGCAGCCGAATCTGATACAGGGGGTTGGACTGCGCCTCGCCATGACCGGAATCGTTATTTCGGGCATTGCAGGGTTTGCGGACTTTCTTGGATTCGGGTCGCACAACCTCGCGGTCGCGCCGGAAGTCTTGCTTGGACCGATTCAGGCACTCGGCGTGATCGGCGGCTTCTTTATCGCAGCACTAGGGATCATGATCTATGCCGCGACCGGAAAACCTTGGGAAGTTCCCGCGCCGCCAATCGAGAATAACGAACCTACCGCCTAGAGGCTGTTACCGTTTCTCCATTTTTCTCTGAGATTTGACCACTCATTAAGAACTAATATTGGCTTAACCAGCGGCTATTCAGTACAATTAACTCTTGGATGAGACGTCCGTGTAGGAACATTCTCATACGCGGCTGTATTTGTGTCACATCTATTCTTCAGGAGGCAATTTGATGCGTAAGAGTGCGGCTTTAATTCTCGTGCTGCTCGCGTTGATCCTCGGCATGGTTCTTCCGGCGTTTGCCCAAGAGCGTCCGAGTATTCCCGAACTGCTCGCTAATGATGCTGATGGGCGTTTCACAACGCTGTTGGCAGCCGTTGAAGCGGCAGGTTTGGTCGACGCGTTGAGCGGCGAAGGTCCGTTCACGGTATTTGCTCCTACCAACGATGCTTTTGCGGCGTCGATGGAAGCGCTTGGCTTGGATCCAATGGCGGTTCTCGCCAATCCTGACCTGCTCACGCAGGTGCTCACCTATCATGTCGTTGAGGGTCGCTATTTCTTCCGCCAATTGACCAGCGGACCCACCTTGACCACGCTTCAGGGTGAAGAAGTTGACCTCGATTTGACGGATGGCGTCTTCACCATCGCTGGCGCGAACATTGGCGACGTCGATAACATCGCCTCAAACGGCGTTGTCCATGTGATTGATGCGGTGATTCTGCCGCCGTCGGTTGCTGAAGCGCTGGCAGGCGCAGCAGCCCCCGAACCGACACCGGAACCGACCGCCGCCCCGACGGGTCAGGCTCAGGTACGCCCGAGCATCGTCGAAACGCTGGCAAACGACGCTGACGGACGTTTTACGACCTTGGTCGCAGCGATTGAGGCAGCGGGCTTGGTGGATGCGCTGAACGCCGAAGGTCCGTTCACGGTACTTGCGCCGACGAACGATGCCTTTGTGGCAATGCAGGAATTCCTCGGGCTGTCTGCAGAAGACGCGGTTAACCCGGAATTGTTGGCTGAAGTGCTGACTTATCATGTCCTGCCGGAACGACTGCTGTATCGCAATATCATCGGCGGACGCACGGCAGCAACACTCAACGGTGCGGAAGTCACCTTCTATGAAGGCGCGGGCGGGCGACTGACAGTCAACGGCGCGACGATCAGCGACGTTGATAACATCGCTGGCAACGGCGTCATTCAGGTGCTTGACGGCGTTCTGATCCCGCCGGGTGTTGTTGAACCCGCGCACATTCGCGTTGCGCACTTCTCGCCGGATGCGCCCGCTGTGGACGTGTTCGTGAATAATGTGCTCAGCGGTGTGACGAACCTCGCTTACGGTTCGGTGACCTCGTGGATCGAAGTCCCGCCGAATCCGTCGCTCCGCATCGCGGTTGCCCCGACGGGCACATTCGATTATGTCATCGGTCCCGCTGATGTGACGCTCGCCCCCGGTTCGTGGACGACGATCGCAGCGGTCGGCAGCGCGGCGAACGGCACGATTGCTCCGGCTATCGTCGCGGAAGACTACAGCGCACTGGGTGAAGGCGAAGCACGGATCACCGTGTTCCACGCCATCGAAGGCGCACCTGCGGTCAACGTATTCGCCAATGGTTCGCTGCTGGTCAGCAACCTCGGCTTCCCCGGCACGCTCGATGACGGCACGAACGACGGTGCTTTCACCGTGACCGTTCCGGCTGGCACGTATAATCTGGCGGTTAATGCAGGCGGCGCACCGATCCTGACTCAGGATGGTGTGGATGTGGTCGCGGGAACGCACTACTTCATCGCCGCTATCGGCACGGCAGACAGCCCCTCGCTCCTGATTCAATCGACCGGCGCTGGCGAGTAATTTTTACAGCAACACAAACAAGAAAGGATGGATCGTGATGATCCGTCCTTTTTTGTTTGGAATAGGATATGTTGAATCCCACAGCGCAGGCATGCTCAAATGAACCCCGCAGTTTCAGCATGGATAGACCAACTCAATGAAGGAAGCTGGGTGGGGCGCACTCAAGCGGCAGAATCCTTGGGGAAAATCGGCAGCCCTCAAGCGATCAAAGCGCTTGAAGACTTATTTGTGAATTATCATTTTATGTCGCGGCATGATCACGCGTGCAATGATTTTTATTTTACAACGGCGCTCGTTCTCGCTGAGTTGGATCACTTTCATGCGTTTCGGATCGTGGTTGATGAGGATGCACCATTTGTCCGGTCGCGCGTCGTCACCGTGCTGAAGCGCGTAGGGCGTGATCGATCCATCGATGCGGCGATTCGCATGCTGGGAAGCAGCAACCCGGGAGAGCGTTACTGGGCGGGTGAAGTCCTCTATGTGCTCAATGCTGTACGCGCAAGCGACGCCCTGCTAAAGGCGCAGCACAAAGAAGCAGTATGGGATATTCGCCTCGCTTTGCTGCGCGCGTTGATTACGTGTGCAGATGAAGCGGCAGTGCCAACCCTTGAAGCTCTTTTACTTGACCAGCACAGGAGTATCCGGCAACTGGCACAGATGGCGCTGGAAAAGCTGCGCACTGCGGGAACATGAACAAAAGGCGGATCGTGATGATCCGCCTTTTGTTTGTGCATTATGTAACCCTAAAAATGGGTATACACGTCATATTACCGCACTAATCTCGTCAATACGCGCCAATTTCTTCGCCTGTTTTCACACTTTAGTTGACAGATAACCCTTTTAGTGTTTCACGATGCGACATGTACGATATTCATCAGATGAATATTACGCGTGACATTGATGCTCTGGGCGTGTCTGCGGGTACACTGCGATTGATGTCCTTCAATCGCACCAAGGAAACGCATCATGTTTCAGACACGTGTGCCTAGGATGTTCGTTTTCGCTGCGGCGTTTACCCTCATCGGGCTTTTCTTCCTCGCACCTTACCCAACCCAGAGTCAAGATGATGACCCTGTGATCACCTTCACCCCATACCCCGAAAACCCCGTGTTCGTGCGGGGACTAGATGAGGAGTGGGCTGGGGCTTGCGGTACGATGTTCGCGCCGCAGGTCGTTCAAGCCGAAGGCATGTTCTACATGTTTTATACCGGTTCGTGCGAACGGTTGGGTCGCCCGGCAGCAATCGGATACGCACAATCCACTGATGGGATTCAATGGACACCAGCCCCGAATAATCCGATTCTCGAACCGGATGGCAGCGGTTACGACGCGATGTGTGTCTCGATCGGTGTGCCGGTGTATGAAAATGAACAGTGGATCATGTACTACGCCGGGAACTCTAATCCGTGCGCGGGTCCCGGTCAGCACATTGGACGCACGACAGCTGCATCACTCGACGGTGAATGGGTACGGGATGAAGAACCGCTTTTGGAAGCAGGTCAGCCCGGTGATTGGGACGAAGGGTTTATCATGCCGCATGCCGTGATCCACACCGAAGAAGGCTATGTCATGTTTTACTCAGGGGGCAGCGAATTTCTGCTTCCGCTTCCCCGGCTGGTAGGCATGGCTACATCGGAGGACGGTCTCCACTGGACGAAGTACAACGATCCACAAACAAATGAAGCGGCGTATGCGAACAGCGATCCGATTCTTGAGATCAACGCCGATGGAACAAGCCGGACTTTCTCCGCTTGGTCTTTGGATGTTGCAAAAACCGATCAAGGTTGGGAGATGATCTTTAGCAGTCCGTGTCCGAGAGCCGAAGCTGACGTATGCCCAACGTTCATCGGCTATGCGACCAGTGAAGATGGTGTGCGCTGGCAGACATACCGGTCAGAAGAAGCGGCTGTCCTTACGCGGCAGGATGTGAACGAAGACTGGGCAAGCCACTGCATTTGTCACCCGTCTTTTATTCAGGTGGATGGAGAATACCGACTTTACTTTGTGGGCTGCACAGATGAGATGAACGACTGCCAGATTGGATTGGCAACCGGAACGATCACCCGCTGATTAGAGCGGGGTGCAGGTTCAACAAAAAGGCGGATCATTGTGATCCGCCTTTTTGCATCTATGCTGTAAGCGCTCGGGCGCGAATTACCGAAGTCTATTCCTGAACAACCAGTACGGACACCATACCGAACATACCGTCACGCCCTTCAGCATGGCTGAGGATGTGGCAGTGGTACGCCCATGCACCGGGTTCGTCGCAGTCGATCAGAACGTCGAAGCGCTGACCGGGGGCGATATTGAGCGTGTCGCACCAATACGGCGTCGGGAGCATGAAGCCGTCCTGAGCGATGACAAGCTGCGGAATTCCGTGCAGGTGCATCGGGTGGATCATCAGACCTTCGTTCATGTAGCGCACGCGGATACGATCACCGAGGTGAGCGACAATCGGCTGCGTGTAGGGGAAGCCCTTGCCATTGAACGTGTAGCCAAGCGCAGAGTCGTTGAGGATCCAGACGTAATCGGCATCAACCTGCGGTTCGCGGGAGGCATCGAGCGGGTCAACAATGAACGCGCCGAGCATACCGCGCGTATTCTGCTCCGCCGAATTGAAGTGGCTGTGGTACATGTGCGAACCGTAATTGCGCACGGTGAATTCATACGCCTGTGTTTCGCCGGGGTTCAGCGAAGGCTGGGTCACAAACGGCACACCGTCCACGTTGTTCGGGACGCGCAGCCCATGAAAGTGCACGTTGTGGGGTTGTGTCATTTCGTTGGTCACGACGATACGGACGGTATCGCCTTCGGTGACGCGGATCGTCGGTCCGGGAGCCATGCCGTTGTAGGTCATTGCAGGGAAGGTCATGCCAGCGCCAGTGTCCCAATCGACTTCTTGGCAAACAAGGTTAAACACCTTGACGTTGCCATCCATTTCCGGTTCCATCGGGGGACGCCAGAAATTCGGGTCGCTGCCGATACCCGCGAGGAAGATTTCGACGCCTTCCTCGTGGTGCGTGTTCATCGTCTGCCAATCTTCGGTCTGCTGTGCATGGGGGCTGGCGATAGGCGCACGGGCAGGGCTGGCGGCATTCGCTTGACCAAGCTTAGCGACTGCACCTGCACCAACAGCCCCGGCACCCACACCCATTAACTTAAGAAAATCACGACGCTGCATTGGAATTCCCCTTCATGTATTTTGAATTGGCTGCTGCTGCAGACAAGTCTAACTCAACATCTAAGCTATTGTCTATATGATTGCTTAGGCAACCTACAACGCTTAGAGACAAAAGACATGTTTTTCATGTGACATTTTTCACTATAGACGTTATACTTGAGAGAAGATAATCTAGTGTGGTTTGCTCGGCGGCATACTCCACGAGCAGCGTGGTTTATGTCTGCCTGCATCGAATACGTTTATTGGGGGAATTCCACAAACTATGACATCTGTCACTCCAACAGCCGGACAGGGAACGCCTGAAAGCTCTAATCTTCCACTGCTTACCTCTTTCATCCTGATCGGCGGTTTTATTCTTGTACTGGTCATCCTGCTGGGCGGAATGCCTGCCGCCGAGGACTCAAGCGCTGAACCGACGGCTATCGCAGATGCGGCAGTCGAAACCGTCGTTGAAGTAACGCCCGTTGCGTTGAGTGTCGTCGGTGAAGGTCAGCCGACCGCCGCGCCAACTGAAGTCGCCGCAGCACCGGAAGGCGCGCTCACTGCCTTCCCGTATACCGATGCACAGATTTCAGAAGGTCAACTGGTCTTTTCTGGGCTGTGTTCTGCGTGTCACGGGCTGAACGCACGCGGGATCACCGGCGTCGGTAAAGACTTAATCGGCGGCGAATTCTCATTGACCACACACGACGAAGATATTCTTGCTTTCGTGGTTGTTGGTCGCCAGCCTTGGGATGTTGGTAACACGACGGGTCAGGCGATGCCCGCGCGTGGTGGTAATCCCATGCTCACCGATGACCAACTACGCAGCGTGATCGCGTATCTGCGCGACATGCAGCTTGATCAGGGTTTTGTTCCGGTCGGTTACGAAGCGATTGCCGCTGCCGCGCCGGTGAGCAGCGAACCGACTGTACCGCCGACCGCTGCGCCGCCGACTTTCACCCCGACGGCAACTGTTCTGCCGCGTGCGACCCCCGAAGGCGTTCAAAGTGGTGAGGTTATTGTTGGCAATACCACGCCCTTCGCAATGGAATTCGATGTGGCAGGCGAATACCTGATTTCGTGCGCGCAGTGTCATGGAAACAACGGTGAAGGCGATGGCTTGATGACGCCGCCGCTCGCCGCTGACAGCGCGAGTTTGACGGACGATGAAGCCGTGTTCACACTGCTGACGATCAGCGATCCGTTCTCCGGTGGCTACATCCATCCGGTCTACACACAGCAGTATTCTGATGATGAAATCCGCGACATCATCGAATACACGCAGTCGCTCGTCACCCCGTAAACGCTCAAACTAAAAAGCCGCTAAGATGCCAAGCACCTTAGCGGCTTTTTTCTTGCTTATGGCTCTATTTGCGGGCAGTCAAGATTGTGAACGTGCCGCCTAAATCCCCGCGGATCGTTTCAAAGCCCGCATCATGAAGCAAGCGCGTCTGCTCTGATTCGGTATAGACGACGTTTCCCCATACCAACTCGCTGAACTGCACGAGCACTGACATCTGAAATTCAGGCTGACTCAGCAAACGCGGATCATCTGACCATGTTTCATCGAGAATAAACAGCAGTCCACCGGGGCGCAGCGCACGGTAGACGGCGCTCATCACACCCGGACGCACCGACACGGGAAGTTCATGCAGGACTTCAAACATGACGACCAAATCAAATTGATCTTGATAGGTCATGTCTTGACCATAGACATGCCGGAAGGTGATGCGGTCGCTCAAGCCCTTTTCCGTTGACGCACGCCGCGCTAACACGATTCCATGCGGGTCGCCATCGATTCCGGTAAAACGGCAGTTGGGGTACTGCGCCGCCAACTTAAATAAGAACTGCCCCGCCCCGCATCCAACATCCAAAACGTCAATGCCGGTTTGCAGGGCTTCGCCAACATGCTCAGGGAGCAGTTTTGCGACGACAAGCCGCTGCATTGGGTGTGTGAGTTTGCTCACCCATTCGCTAAACGCTTCGCCGTGATCGCCAAAGCCGAGAACCCGCCCATCACGAAAAGCATCGGGATACAAGCCGAAATCATCGGCAAGAAATGTCAAGAAACCGCGCGCAAATCCCCCGACATAACGCGGGTGATCGGTATCGAGCAGGACGGTTTCCATCCCCGGTGCAAGGCGATACACACCATCAGCAAACGCCAAAATCCCGAAGGCAACCGCCGTTTGCATCCACACACGAACATAAGGGAGGTGCAGCGCTTTTGCCGCTGCTAGGCTCTCCGGCGTATGCGCGTCTCGTTTGAGTGCGTCAAACAACCCAAGTTCAAGCCCCAGATAAACCACTTGAACGGTTTGAAGTCCCTTGAACGCACTTTGAATCCGTTCAAACGCTTCTTTGCTGGGGTTCGGCGTCGTCATTCCTGCGGCTCCATCGGGGATCGCGTGCTGCCGGGCATGACTGTTTGATCGCTGTCTTCGTCTTCGCCGGGAATATCCAGCGGTACAGGCGGCGTAGACGGCGGTGTGGGTGGTGGTGTCGGCGCGCTTGCTTTCTTAGGTGCAGGCGGCGGCGCGATCACTTTTCCGGCTGCGAATTCTGCCAATGTGCGCGCGATATCCATGCGCAGACGTTTCAGAAATATACCGCGTTTTTCGGTCTGCTGCTGACCTGACAAGATATAGGTGAAGTTTTCGTGAATGATGCCGCCCTGTGTCGTGACGACCATTTCAGGCTGCCATGCGTCAACAGGCTGATAGGCTTCGCCTGCGCACTGCTGAAGCTCAAATGTAATCCGCACGCCGCCATGCCGCCCATCAAGGCGCACATCGAGCGCAATCGGGAGCATCGCGGCACGTTTGTTGAGTTTTTTGCTGAACTCACGCGCTAACTCTTTCGCAATGCCGCGTGTCTGGCGCTCGGCGGCTTTCGCTGTTAAGCGTGCGCTGCGCTTGGCTAAATTGTTCAGGCGTTTGACGGTGCGCGGCGCAGCGATCACCTGACTGCGGGAAACACGCCCGTACATGTCGTATTGATTGAGACGGATACCGACGACCTGCCAACCGCCGAGTTTCTCTCCGTTCATGTTGGTGAGGACTTTGCGCGCGGAGAACGTCCCCGCGTAACACGGGACAGGCAGGGTGTCACTTTGCGCGTGAGGCTGCCAGAGGGCACGCCGCCCCGCCAGCGAATTGGGATCGAGATAATTGGAGGTCGTGTACGGGGGCTGCCAGTTGGGGAAAATCGGCGTTTGGCTGAAGATCAGCCGCACGATCATCGTAGCGACCCAAATCAGAATCAACGCGACGAACAACGCGATCACGATGCCGATCACGATCACGCGGCTGTCCACCGGCGTCCCGAACAGCTCCGTCGTGCCGCCGTTGAGGACACTTTGCACGAAGCCCGCAATCCCACCCTCGCCAACCGCTTGAGCATCCGCGTCAATCGCGGGGGCGGTGTCTTCCCCTTCTGGCGGCTGCGCGGCTAGATCGGGTATTTGCACGCTGATGCGCGCCGTATTGTTTTCGACAAAATCGCTCCCTGCGTCTTCAACTTCGCCAATTCCAACGCTTGCGGTCAGCGAGACTGTGCGCCCCGCTTGATTGGCGAAGAGATACGTCGGGAATTCAATCCGCACCGTTTGGCTGCCAAATTCGGGAAGCGGCGCAACGATGGCACTATCGCCAATCTGCGTCCCGGTCGCATCCAAAACACGCGCCGTCGCTTGAGTCGTCGATGCGCCGCCGTCGTTGACCACATCAAAGACGACTGCAATCTGCGCCCCGCCCTGTGAAAATTCGGTGCGAATGCTGCGAACCGCGTAATCCGGCGGGCGCTGCGCCTGTCCATACACGCTCATGACCGCCGCGATGACGACAGTCAGCACAAATCCAAGTCCCCACCAGCGTAAACGTGCCTGTTTCATACGCGGCATGCTCACTTTGTTCAGCGCTTCATCACAATAACGTAACGATACCCTGTTCCCTGCTGGAATCCAAATGCGCTTACGGCACGGCGTCTCAACGCCTGCCCACTCAACACCGTGCGCTCGATGAATAGATGAGTCGCATTTGTGTCGCGGGTGTGTCGAAAAACCGCCCAGTCGCTCCCCTGTGAATGAGAGCCTGTAGGTGTCGATGGCACACGGCAAACCGCCGTGAGAGACCAACAGGAGAAACCCTCATGATGTACAGCAACCGCATTGAAATCGAGCCCGATGGTGGACCGACCCCTCCCGCACCGTGGACGGGTGGCGGCGTGACCCTCGAAATCGAGCCGGATGGCGGACCGACGCCCCCGGCACCATGGACGGGCGGCGGCGATCGCGCCTAACGCGAGGGTGAAACACGCGGAAGGGGTGGGAGACACTTCCCGCCCCGCCGCCGTGTGTAGTGTGGGGGATTATCTACTACTTCTCTTGGTTGCGTGCAGTTCCGGTCCGATTTCCCCGCGTTCTTCGATGCGGCTGCGCGTGTCCTTGATCTGAGACAACAACCTCGTTTGATAATTGGGGTCTTCGAGTCCGTAGCACTGCTCCGCCGCTTCGGATAATGCCCACAATGCTTCGTCCCGCTTGTACTGGTGTGCCAGCAGAATCCCTCGTCGATAGAGCACTTCAGCAACCAGTCCTTGGTTGTGATGCTGACGATTGATCTCCAATGCGCGTGACAGTTTCTCTTCCGCTTCTTCGTATCGCTCAAGCCACACCAGCGTATAGCCGAGATCGAGCAGTATCCGCGCCTCAATGTACGGAATATTGTGCGAGAACATCGGATTCAAACGCTCTGCATTCAACTGCTGGAGCGCGTGACGATACAGTGATGCAGCAGCTTCAAAGTGATCCGCCATAAGCAAATGTCCGGCTTCGATTTGAATGCCTACTGCCGGGTGCATCTTGTCCGCGCCCTGCTGCACACGGGCAACCCAAAACGCCGACATGACTAATTTGCCGCTGACCTGATACGCCCATGAAAGATATGATGCCGCGACAAACATGAATATATCGTTTTGGATGAGCCGTGCGATGCTATAGAGCTGACTGGCGTAGTGGAGAATGTGCGCCACGTCATGTCGCTGTGTTGCCCACGTGGCAAGAATATGATACGTCCGTGCAAGCAGTACATCATCGCCCACGTTTTGGACGGCACGCTCCAAAATGCCGTACCAATCCTGCCCGATCACACGGTCATGATCGTATAACCAGACGTTGAACACGTCGAAGAATGCTTCCATGACGTGCCCCACGCTCTCGCCTCTAAGGATGTATTCCTCTAGAGCGCGGATTTCGTCTTTTGCCAGATTCGGCTGGCGCAAAGTCATGCACACTAGCAGATATGCCTTACGCACCTCAATATCGCGCTTGGCATCTTTTGGCTCCCCGGTGAGATACTTAATCTCGGTCGCCAGCGCGCTTTGCAAATCTCGCAGATCAGCAGTAGGCGTAAGCGGCAGATAGTGGCGAACGGCAATTGCTGCCCGCGCAGCCGAAGATTGAAGCATTTCAAAGTGAAGCGAATAGGAAATGAGATAAGAGATGGCATCGAGGCTTTCAATCACATCCTCCTCCGTCATCCGTTCTTCAATCAGTTCATCCAGAACTGCTGCTGCCTCCGAGAATCTCGGCTGCCACCATTTCCCTAGCTTACGGAATTTCTCGACCCAGCCGATTTCCATAGTGCAGGTGTCCCTTTTTCGACGCCGCAGACAATGTGGTTCCTACATGGGAACTTCCCAAGATGAATCGTTGAACATTCATCATACAGATTATTCAAATAGACGCCAATTACAATGGTTATTCTGTGTTGCGATTTTCCAGCGCCAGTGCGTACACCGCCCGCCGATCCCATCCTGACGCCTGCGCGACCGTGCTTGACGCATCGCGGACGCTTGCGCCGTTTTCAAACTGTTCACGGAGCGCGGCACGGATTTCTGCTTCCGTCCATACCACCGCTTCGACGGGCGGCGCAGGAGCGATTAGCAGCACGATCTCGCCGCGCGGCGCAGTTGCTCGGAAATGCGCCAGCACATCCGATGCGCTCCCGCGCTGAAATTCCTCGTACAGCTTGCTGAGTTCGCGCGCCACGACGAGTGGACGATCACCGCCAAGCGCGGCGATCACCGCTTCGAGCGTATCGACTAAGCGGTTCGGGCTTTCGTACAGGATCAGGGTGCCGCGCGCGTGTGCATATTCCCGGAAAAGCGCCTGCCGTGCTTTATCCTTGCGCGGCGCGAAGCCCAAAAATGTGAACGCATCCGTTGGCAGTCCTGATGCGACCAGCGCGGTGATCACAGCGGATGCTCCCGGAAGCGGCGTAACGGTGATTCCGCGCCGGATGGCTTCACCAATGAGTTCATAACCGGGATCGCTGATTCCCGGCGTTCCGGCGTCACTCACGAGCGCGACATCGCCTTCATCGAGCGCCTCGAAGATCGCATCAAGTTTGACCAGCTTGTTATGTTCATGATAGCTCGTCAGCGGCGTGCTGATCGCGTAATGCTGAAGCAAGACTCGCGTGGTGCGGGTGTCTTCGGCGGCGATCAAACGCGCTTCTTTGAGGATGCGCAGCGCACGGAGGGTGATGTCTTCAAGGTTGCCGATTGGCGTGGGGACGAGGTAGAGGATTCCCATCAAAGAAGGGAGTTAACGCAAAGACGCGAAGGTGCAAGGACGCAAAGAAAACCGTTGCGTCCTTGTTTCTCCACGCTGAAGCGTCTTAGCCGAGCGAGTCGTAGCCGGGACCATCTGCGAAGTAAGCATAGTTGGGCTGAATATCTTCCGTCAGGTCAACCACTTCGCCGCCTGCCGCTTCAACTTCTGCTTTTTCCGCAAACGGGATGCGCTTCTGTCCGGCAGCCATCGTATACGCTGCGGGGACTTCTTCTTCGATGAAGATCGCTTCAAACGGGCATTCGGGCACGCACGCGCCGCAGTCGATACAGGTATCGGGGTCGATGAAATACCAAGGCCATTCGTTCTGGGGCTGACCGGGGACAATGCATTCGACCGGGCAGACTTCCATGCAAGCGCCGTCGCGCAAGCAGAGGCTGGTGATAATGTGCGTCATGGAAAACGGCTCCTGTAACACTAGGATTTTGCACTTGTAGGGGAGTTTAATCCAAGAAACCGCGTTAATCTGGAACTTTAGTCTCTTTTGAAGATTAGATTTAACCAAGTATCGTGGAATTCTCATCTGCGGTGCAGACGATTTTCACCTCGGTTAAATTTCGTCTCCGCTGAGCGCACACGATTTCAAATGTTCAGGCATCACATTGGTATTCGCCAGCACTTCAAGCCCGGAGCGATCCACCACGTAAAAGCAGCGTCCGTTCTTACGCAGCAGTCCGGCGTTGAGCAGTCCGCGCAGCGCCCGCCCGACCACTTCACGGGTGGTACCGAGGATCGACGCCATTTCTTCTTGGGTGAGCTGAGACGGTGTTTCTGCGATTTGATCGGCGTAGGTGGTTTCATGTAGGAAAAGCTTGGCAAGGCGGGAGGGAATACTGCGGAAGGTCATGTCTTCCAGCCGTTCGATGTATTCCCGGTTGACGTGCGCCAGCGCCTTGACCGTGTTTTGCAGCAGGCGCGCATCCCCCGCCAATAGATCATGCAGGCGATCCGGCGCGATCACCATGACGACCACATTCGTCACGGCGACGGCATTAAACGGGTTGATTCCGCCATCAGCGGCAGCGACTTCGTTAAACGAGGACGGCGACCGGAGCAGACTCAGCGTGTGCAAGCGCCCTTCGCCGTTAATACGATAGATGCGCACCAGCCCATCAAGGATCAGATGAAAACCCGCGCACGTCTCCCCTTCGTTGAAGATGACCGCGCCCGCTTGATATTCATGGCGGCGGGCAGCACTTTGCACACGCGCAAGGCTGTACGCATCTAGTCCTGCAAAGAATGGACTCGATTCCCATACGCTCAATGGGCTGGAGCATGAGGCTTTAGACGGTTCTTTTGAGAGTCGGCGCATCGCGCTCACACCAGCTAACGCGGTAAGAACTGCGCGAGCAGGAACAGCAAGAGCACCAAACCGAGTGAGAGAAGTCCCATACTGCGCAAATCCGCGATCACGTAAGCATATTCGCGGCGGAGTTCATCTTCCTTGACAAAGCGCGTAGGGTTATGGAGCAGCTCCATCACTCTTTCCATCGGCAGCGCCGATACGATTTCGGCGGAACGGCGGCGGTCGTGTGGATCGTCACTGAGTTCGGTCAGTGAGCGCTTCTTGCGCGCTTCACGTTCCGCGCGGATTTCGGCGGCGCTTCGCGTGCGATATGGGTTTTTGCTCGATGATTTTGTGCGGGCGCGTTCTTTCGCGCGTGCGCGCTGCGCTGCGGCAGTACTAGCGCGGGTAGACGCAGGGCGCGCTTTTTCGGGTGGGGAGGTCGGCTCCGCGCTGTCATCAATCTCGATCACGGGCGGTTCACCGCTCAGGTCGAGTTCATCATCCTGTTGTTCGTTCCGTTTCTGGTACATAAGACATCCTCAGAGGCGGCGCGGTTTATGAGACGCGCTCCGCATAGACGACGAGACGCTGGGTATTGACCTGAAAGGGGTAGCACGAGATCAGGGTTGCAACTGCACCACCGCGATCTTCCATCACATACACATCATTGGGATTGACGATCAAGATTTCGGTGACGGCGTAATTATACACCTGAGACTCGGTGCGAATCTGGAAAGGATCGCCGGGCTGTAGTTGATCGAGATAGCGGAACAATTCGCCGTAGATATCGTTGTGCGCCGCTAAGACGACATTTCCCTGCACATCCCCCGGATTCACGTTGTTGGGGAGCTGTCCAACGCCTTGCTGGAGTGCTGACCAGTCTACGCCTTGTACGATTGACGCATCGAGATTCAAACGTGGAATGTTGATCGCAACCGCTGTTTCGCGCGTGATCGGCGGGCGCTGAATATCCGGCTGCATCCATTCGCTTTGTACCAACGGACGATAAATCGCCGGAACTTCTTCGTAATTGAACTGCGCGCCGCCGGGATCGAGCGGAGAGGTATGACCGCCGGGAAGCACGATCCGGTCAAGGCGGAGCGTCGGTGTGGGTTCGATGGTGGGGATGCCCGCCCGTCGAATATCTTCCGCCATCTGCTGCGCCGTCGAAGTTTCGACTTCCAACTTGCCAATCGCCTGCACCATGTTGACGCCGATCACGACGACACCGATCACGGCAGCGATTTCTACACCGATCAGTATTCGATCCATGACGCTGCGTTCGCGCGACTTTTCGGTGGGTTTGCGCGGCGTTGAAGGTGGAACAAGATCAGCGGCAGTCGGTTGATGCGGATCAAGTTCATCCTCAAAAACGGGGATGACGCCCTGTTCTTGCAGCGCCAACCGTTCCATTTCAGCTAAATTCGGCGTCTTCGTCGTGCTGATTGGCACTTTGATCACCGGAGACGGTTCATCGGCTGATCCCTGTTCCACCGGTTGGCGCGGTGGTGGGGTGCGCGGCGTGACGACTCGCCCACTGCGCCGCATCTGATCCATCTGCTGTTGGCGTGCTTCGCGTTTCTTGATCGCTAAAATGCGCTCAAGTTCTTCGATGCTCAGTTCGTCAACCGGGCGTTTATCGCGCATGACTTTCGCCTAGACTTTGCCAGCAACGGCGAACACCTCGCGCTGGAAGAACCAGCGGAACGGTGGAACATGAAACACGCTGTAGCGCAGCGCATCGATCACCGGATTTTCACGGTGATTCTGCGGTGGGCTTTCCAGCCATACTTTGCCCCTAAAACCTGCTTTTGCAAGCGTGCGGCGCATGCTCAAGAACGACTGCTCATTGACATGGACGTGTTCGTTGACCGATACCAAGAACTCGCGCGGGTTTTTGGGGTATTTGTCGCCTTTGCCCATCAAACTGCGGAAAGTACGCACGACGGGGTAGGCATAGCGGTCATACCACACGTTCGGCGCGGTATGGACGACAAATAAGCCATCCGGTTTGAGCACGCGGTGAACTTCCAACAGCGCTTGATGCAGTTCCCAAGGATACAGATGTTCGACCACGTCAAACATCAGTACACGGTCAAAGTAACCCGTAGGGAACGGCAGTTTTTTGGCATCGGCTTGGAATACAGCAGTTTTTCCCGGCGTGATCCCGTTGATTCCGTCAATCACGCGGTGTGAGAGTTCAACCGCGACCGCCGCATAATCGATGCCGTAAGCATCCGCGCCCAACTGCGCGGCATGCCGCAGAATCTCACCGCGACCGCAGCCAACATCAAGAATCGCCATGCCGGGTTCGACTTTTGCCAGCCGAAACGCGGATGACAAACGGCGCGAAAGCTGCTCGCCTTCGGAGCTGTTAAATTCATCATAGCCCTCGCACGCGGTACGGAAATACTCTTCCGTGTACAGTGTGGAGGGAAGGGGTTCTGGTTGTTTGCTCATAGCGCGCCATTATAGCGGATGGCGCGCATGACGCAATTCTGATCAAGCGTACTTGTTTTGATCCGCTGCCTGATCGTCGTCCAGCATCCGCTGAATTTCTGCGGTTTCGAGGTCATCGACATATTGAATGATGCCATCACACAGGTAATCCGCTAAATCCGCGTGCAGCCGTTCGAACGTGGCGCGGAATTCCGGCGTTTTGTAGCCTTCGGCTAACCCGCGCATGATCTCGAAGGTGGGTTCGTAAAATGAGCGCAAATGCTCATGCCATCGCGCGAAGTGCTTCTGAACTTCGGCATCGGTTGGCGGCAGCCCGGCTTCGAGCGCGTCGGTGATATCCCAATAAATCCGGTTGCCTTCTTCAAAGATTGCGTTCTGTTGATCGACCGTGTAATTATTCCAGCGCCGGATCGAGTCGTTAACGGTTTGGGGATTGTATTGTAGGCGGGCGCGGCGTTCGTAGTCCTTCTGCGTTTTTTCTGGGATGCGCCCGAAAACTTTCTTGCGTGCCATGATCTCGCTGTCTCCTGCTTTCATAACGACACAATTTTACCGTCTGACGTTACGTGAGAGTCAAGAGACAGCGAGAAATCGAGTACTACTTAGGGGATATCAATGGTGAACACCCAAGGACCTGCTGTATACCGGGCAAATACGCGATACGCCTCATTAAGCGCAGCGCCAACATCAACCCCTTCCGGTGTAGTGACAAGATTGAAGTTGAAGGCTCCCGGCGTGTCTGTGCGCACGGTGATTTCGATGCCTTGCTCGGCAAGAATGCGCTCGAATTCGGCAATCGCCTCCTCCGTGTGAGCATACGGCGAAACCAGTTCGTTGATCGTCAGCGTGAACGTGATCGGTTCTTGTTGGTAAGGCGCATAAAACGTCAGGATGCCGCACCGCGTACTGTCCTCGGTGCTCACAATCTCCCAACTCGCTTGGCTGATCTCCGCGCCGCCTGTTGTCAGAACCGCCGAAGGCGTCCAGTCTTCAGGAGTCGGCAGATCAAAGCATATGTTTAGCTGCGTTGCTGACGGCGTAACGATCATGTCGCCAACTGAAAAACTCAACCCGTTTGCCTCAGCGGTTTGATCGACCGAGACTTGTATTGCCGGAATATAGGGTAGGTCGAAATCGAATGTGAATACGCCAAGCAGATTTACCGGGTCAATGCCGAAGTCGATGGCGATGCCGGGTTCGGGAGTCGCATCCGATCCACCGCCGCCGCCTGAGCCGTAGCCGAAACCGCCGCCCGATCCACCGCTTGCTTCCTCGGTTGGCTGTTGTACAGGTTCGGCGGAGAGCGTGAGTTCAAAGCGCATATCGAGCACGTCGGGCGGATTTTCCACAAACGCCGCACCGAACGTCGTCACGTACTCCGAGCCTTCGGGAGTCATGAGTCCGCCGCCGCTGCCGCCCCCGTCGGAATAGAAACTGTTATCCGCATCGGTCAGAACAAAACGCCCTTCCACGACTGCGCCTTGATAGTCGGGCGGCACTGCCACCGAATACCCGATTGCGATCCGGTTTGCGTCCGCATACGCCCAATCGAGCGTCACCGTTACGTCGTCAATCGTTTGCGACAAACCCAACTCGGTGACGAGGTTGGCTTCCATCGCCCCGCTAATCCCCGGATCGGTGATTTGGACGCGCACAACCGCGTAGACTGCCGCCGCTGCGACCAGCATCAGCAGCATCACCACGATCAACGAAATGCTGCGCGTCACCCGCGCCGCCCGGTGTGCTGGAATTTCTTGACTGAGGTTTTCCCACAGGTTCATGTCGTCAGGTATCTCCTGTTTTGCGATCTGATCAAGTGCTGCGCGGATATGCTTGTCGTTCATCGCTTATCCCTCCTTGACCACGCGGTCAAGCAAGATGCGCAAATGCTTGCGAGCAGCATGCAGCCGCCATTTGATCGTGCCTTCCGGCGCGCCAAGCCATGCGGACATCTCACTCTCGCTCAAGTTCAGGTAGTAACGCAGGACGACTGCCGCGCGCTGTTCCGGCGTGAGTGCCAGCAGCGCTTGGCGCACGTTCTCGCGCAGTTCGTCGGCTTCTGCCTGATCTTGCGGATCAGACACCGGAGCATGAAGGAGGGAATTCCAGTCTTCAGCGGTATCGAGTGTGACGAGGCGGTTGTCGCGCTGGGTGGCTTGCACCGCTGCATTGACGACAATCCGCAGAAAATAGGGTTGAAACGGACGACGCATATCAAAGCGGTCGATGGCGCGGTATACGCGCAGAAATGCAGCTTGCACGACTTCCTCCGCCACCCCGCGATCATGCGTGATCAAGTAGGCGGTGCGCACCGCACGCACTTGATGGGCTTCGACCAATGCTTCCAATCCGCCAATATCCCCCGCTTTAAGCCGTAACAATGACTGGAGATCATCCAATGATTCCATCCTCCACGTGAGCGCTCACATGGGATATATCAAGGAGATAAGCGCAAGGTTTGAAACTGGAGAGTGCAAAGAACGCGGAGAGATTTTTCTCTCCGCGCTCTCTGCGATAGAGGGCTTAGAAATAGCTGCTGATCACGTTGAGAATGTTGAGAATGTTGTTCGGATCACCCGTGACGACTTCGGTGTAGCTGGCACGGGCGATTTCTTCCAATGTACCGGTATCCGCATCCGAACCGTAAGCAACCGGGATCACGATGATCGGATTGATTTCATCGCGTGAACCCGCAATCTTGTTGATCACATCCTCCAAGCGCGAACAACCCTCGGAGTCACAGGTATCCTGCCCATCACTCAGAATCAACAGTGCGCGAATGCGATCCGGTTCGCTGACCGCTTCGAGCGCGTCAATGGCAATGCGCGCGGCGGTATACAGTGACGTGCTGCCGCCCGCTTCCAAACAGCGCCCACTAAGTGCATTATCCGGCATCTGCACACCGCCAACTTGACAGTTGACATACGCATTGATGATCGGGCGTACACGCTCCAACCGGTCGAGCGGCGACCAAACGGTGACGGAATCGCTGAAGGTCATCAAGCCGATGCGGTTGTTCGGTCCCATCGCCGCCAAGAAACTGGTGATCGCCTGCCGCGCTTGGTCGAGCCGACCTTCGTTTTCCATCGAGCCGGATACATCGACGAGAATCATCACATCGGCGGGTTTTTTGACCACCGACCACGATTCCTGAATACCGACGAGCGCCTCCGCCGACGGCACATCGAGGATCGCGGTTGGCTGGTTGGGATCAACGCCGTTTTCTTCAACAAACGGGAAGTCGAGCGGCACATCCGGGTTAGCAGGGCGGAAGCCTTCCGCCATGATCAAGCGCTGCATATCCGGGGTCAAGACAAATTCGGTGAAGATGCGCGCGGCGGTTTGTTGTTCCGGTGTTACCCAAGAAGCGTTGACGATCCCAAACGCGTGTTCATGCCAGAATGTGCCTTCTTCCGGGTAGATGGCAACCAAACGTTCACGCGGGCGGTTGCATACCCGGTCGCCCTGCTGCGCGCCGCGATTCAAGCAGATCAAGTCGGTTTCTTCGAGCGCGAGGAAATCAAGAAAATCGGGTCCGCGCCCGATATATTCGATGAAATCCTCAGTGCTGCGCGAATAATGCCGGATCAAGCTCTCGATCTCGCGCACGCAGTTCCGCACCGCGTCATCATCGACCGCATCGAGTGTTAAGCGGCGGTCAGTGTAACCCGCATCGCGCGCACACGCGTAGAATTCGGCAATCGTGGTTGAAAGTCCGGTGCTGCTGTTGGTCGGATCAGCGTGACCGTAATACACCGCGCGCCGTCCGTTGATGATCCCGTAATCTTGCCAACCGTTCGGGGAGCGCAGCACGTTGAGCAGATCATCCCACCCAATCGACTCGCTGCCAATGGTCGTCTGAATTGCCTGTACGCGACTCTCCCACATGCCGATCACAACCGGGGTAAGGGCGGTTGGCACGACAGCAGCGAGATCAAACACCTGCTGCCGCGCATTCACATTGACGAGTTCAAACCAATGGCTTACCGAAGGCTGATAAATCGTCGGGTGATACAGATTCTCGGCGGTCGGGTCGGTGATCGCATTGACGATCCCCTGTGCGATTGCGCCGGATGATCCGCTGGCGGGCTGCTGACCGCGCACATACACAGGCGGCTGATCACCCCATGCTTGACCCGTCACCGGATTGCGCCCTTCAGCGGAAATGCGGTTGAAGGTTTCAATGATGCGCGGCATGTACTGCTGTGTTTCTGGCGAATACGCGATGTAGACATCGACGGCATTGTTCGGGCGGGCGATTCCGCCGCTTTCGGGGTAGGTTTCAATGTTGGTGCGGGTCATGTACGAGGGCAGCGGCGGCAGCACGGCGGAGTTTGTGCTGGAACCGCTCTCGGATGTGCTGCCATTACACGATGTAAGCGCAAATGCCAACAGAACGAGCAACATCAGATGCGGGTAACGCATAGCATCTCCTCTCTGAGTTCATAATTCAGTATACGTTACCGCATGGCGTTACGGTGTGGGATGCGACGAGATTTAACAATCGAGGTGTCTTGGAAGGAAATGCACATGCGATAGCGCAGTGTTAAAACACGTCAGTGCAACGCTCAATCGGAATGCGTGCGTGTTATACTTAACCATGAACATGCGCGCTCGTCTCGCGGAGGATGCCCCATGAATTGGCGTGATCGTTTGCAAGAAACGTTTGAAACGCTTTTATTGCGCCTGACGATGTGGATCACGGGAAAGAAACCGGAGCAGTTTCTCGCCAGCGGCATGAAGAATGTTCAAAACCAGAATTACGCCTATGGCATTACCGAACTGACCAAGGTTATTCGGCTGAGACCTTATTACTTTCGCATGGGGCAAGCATACTACTTTCGAGGAATCGCGTATGCCCGTTTGGGTGATGAAGCGAGTGCGCTCCAAGATTTGACAGCCGCGACCGTCTACCTCCCAACCATACCTGACGTGTATATCACGCGTGGAGAAGTGCACCTTTTTCACGGGCGACCCGCAGACGCGCTAAAGGACTTTGAAAAGGCGATTTCACTGCACGCCAAAACGGATCAGGTGTTCGGTTTTCGGGCAAATGCTCACAGACATCTGAAAAATCTTGAGAAGGCGCGTGAGGATTTTTCGCAAGCGAGCCGTTTGAATCCCCTCTCTCCCGGTTGGCATTATGGACAAGCGTTGGTCTGTTTCGAATTGAAAGAATTTTCCGCTGCGATCAGCGGCTTTGATGAGGCAATTCGTCTGAAGCCTGACCTTACAGAACCCTATGTGTATCGTGCGTCGGCGCGATCGGAGAGAGAAGACTTTGATGGCGCAATCAGCGATGTGTCAACGGCGCTGAATCTGCGCATTGATGACCCTTTGTTACGCGCATGGGCGTACAATATTCGGGGTTGGGCACGCTATAAGAAGAACGAACATGGGCTTGCTGTCATTGACTATAACGAAGCGATACGCCTTGAACCTCAGAACGTAGGTCTCCTAATCAACCGAGTGCTTGCGCTGTTTCCGAAAAAGTCCTATGACCTTGTGATCATCGATTGCACAGAGATTATTCGGCTTTTACCCGACCACCCGGATGGATATAGACTTCGCGCACTGGCTCGGAATCGCCAACACGATTACGCGGCGGCGATTGCGGATGCAACCGAAGCGATCCGCCTCAAACCAGATTTTGTCGAAGCCTATATCAACCGGGGGTACGCCTACAGCAAATCAGGCGATTACGAACGCGCGATCGCCGACTACAACGAAGCACTGAAATATCAACCGGATTTCGCTTTGGCATTTAACAATCGCGGTTATGCCCGCTGCAAACAAGGGGATTATGAGGGCGCGATTGAGGATGCGGATATCGCCCTTAACCTAAAACAATGGGAAAATGCGTACTGCACCCGCGCCGAAGCGCGTCACGGTAAAGGCGATAATGAAGGCGCACTCGCGGATATTGAAGAAGCGCTGAAACTTAAACCGGAGCATTCCTTCGCGTTCAAGTTACGGGGCAGAATCCGCGCCGCACAAGGTGATCTCAATGCCGCCATCGTGGACTGGAAAGAAGCGATCCGCCTAGACGATGATGAAAGCGCCGAGATCTCGCAGTGGATTGCTGATGCAGAAGAAAAACTTAAGGGCGGATAAACCGGGAACTTTTTTCACGCCGCTGACGTTCTTAGGCATACAGAGATCACACGACAGAAGGAAAAACTCCGAATGCGTGAATTCAAACGGATGCGCCCCAAAATGGATGTGGGCTACGGCGTGAATACCGATGAAGCAGGCATGCTTGAATGGGCGTGGGTGGATGAGCAGATGACAGCGGCGCGCAATTACTGGATCATCTCGACGCGGAAAGCAGGTGCTCCCCATGCCGCTCCGGTGTGGGGCGTGTGGATCGACGGCGCTTTCTACTGGTCAACGAGCGAAAACGCGGTCAAAGCGCGCAACCTGTTGAACAATCCTCAAGTCATCGTTCATCTTGAGAGCGGCGACGACGTGGTGATCATGGAAGGGCGCGCGGCGGTCATCGATCAACAAAAAGAAGCTGAAATGATGAAACGCATCACGGGCGCGTATGCGATCAAATATGAAATGCCGGATGCTGCCGAGGCATTTTCAGGTGGATTGGCGTTCGTGCTTGCGCCAAGCGTCGTCATGGCTTGGAAAGAATCCGATTTCCCAAAAACCGCCGCCCGTTTTGAGTTTGCGTCATCAAGCGGCGCTTAAGCCGGGATAATCCAAAAACATAACCTCTAAGCCGAGCCGCGCGCTCGCATTCGTATCCAACAACTTGAGCATGCCAGTTGTCGCCCGCAGCGCGGCAAGCGCCTGTTCCGGCGACAAATGATCCGCGAGTGCGCGCAGTGCTGGAGCACGGTCGATATTCGTGAGCGGTGTTCCGGCGTTTTCGCTCATCAAGACCAGATCACGCCAATACGAAAGCCACAATTCGAGCAGTGTCCGCAGCGCGTCTTTATCCTTCGCCAAATCTTCAGCGGCGGCGAACCGCTTGGCGCGCGTGTCCTTGACCAAATTTTCGAGCATATCAAGCGCGGCGGCGCGCATCTCCAACACGGATGAATCCGCAAGCGCGTTCAGTGCCCAACCGGGTCTGCCCCCGCTCAACGCGGCGAGGATCGCAGAGGTCTTTTCGTCCGTGTCTCGTGCGATCAGCGCATCGCGGATCGCGGCGATCGCCACCGGTCGGAGTCGAAACACTTGGCTGCGGCTGGTAATCGTCGCCAGAATCGGCGCAAGCGAACGCGCCAGCAGGATCAACACACCCGTTTCGGCGGGTTCTTCCAACGTTTTCAGGAGCGCATCCTGACCCACGCCCATCGCCGTATCAAAGTCGCGGAAGATCGCGATGCGGTGACGCCCTTCATACGGTTTCATGGCGATCTGCGACGAAATCCGTCGAACTTCGTCAATCTTGAGTGTCGCCGTCTCGCGGACGCTGTACATCACATCCGGGTAACTTTCGCTCAAGATGCGATGACATGCGCTGCATTCGCCGCAAGGGCGGCTTGCCGGGTCAGCGTGCTGACACTGAAGCGTCATCGCAAAACCGCGCGCCAATGTCTCTTTGCCCACACCCTCCGCGCCGACGAATAGATAGGCTTGGCGGGCGCGTCCGCTTTGAATCGAGCGGCGGAGCGCATCGACCGCCCACTCATGCCCGATCATCCCCCATGTTTGAGAAAATGGAGCGTCGTTTGTCATTACGTCAGCGCCTTTGCTAATCGTTCGTCAAAGTCCGGGGGATAATCATGCCCTAAGCCGGGGATGATTTGCAGATCGACTTAAGCAGTATTGATTGCTCATAAACACTCAATGAGTCTCGTGGAATAAAGTGAACCACATTTGCTTTAAAGGTACTTCTCTGACAAGGGTCTTTACACTTAAAACCGATTCGCTATACCATGTGTGGAATATTTCTCGGTAATCTTCACGATTAGAACAGCGGCGACTCCCATGACTGCCCGAAAGTCAAACCCCGATTCCCCACCATTGGACTCTAGCAATTATACCAACCGTGAATTGAGCTGGATCGAGTTTAATCGCCGTGTGCTGGCGGAAGCGGAAGATGAAACGCTTCCTCTGCTGGATCGCATCAAGTTTTTGGCGATTGTCAGCAGCAACATGGACGAGTTTTTCATGGTGAGGGTAGCGGCGGTTCATGCCAAGCTTCAGGTGAATTCGGTAACCACGCGCCCAGATGGGATTCCCTACTCCAACTTGATTTTCCAGATACGCGAACGTGTACTGGCGATCATGGCGCGGCAGCGCGACTTGATGCGGGAACTCCTCGCAAAATTGGCGGAGCAGGGGGTGTTCATTGGCGGGGTGCACAATTTGCCCGATGACTGGCAGGTTGCGCTCGAACGCTATTTCCGCGAAGAAATCTTCCCTGTGCTGACCCCACTAGCGGTTGATCATGCGCGTCCGTTCCCGTTCATCTCCAACTTGAGCCTGAACCTTGCGGTCAGCTTGCGGCGGTTGGATAAGCCGAACGAAGCACCGGAGTTTGTGCGCTTGAAGATTCCCGACCTCACGCCGCGCTTGGTCAACTTGGAGCCGGTACTGCGCCAATACGCCGAATCTGAATTCGACCGGGATGCTGCGCGTTCGACCTTCGTTTGGATTGAAGACTTGATCGGGACGTATGTCGGTCATCTGTTTCCCGGTATGGAAGTGCTGCATCAATCGCCGTTCCGCCTCACACGTAATGCCGATGTTGACTTTGAGCAGGAGCAGGAAGCGGAAGAAAAGGCAATCGATCAGCGTGTCGAAGAAGCCATGCGCGAACGCGAGTTTGGTCAAGTGGTGCGTTTGTCCGTCCCACATGGAATCGACCCAACAATCTTGAATACGCTGATCAATCGTCTAGAAATTCAAGCGGATCGTGACCTGTATCATATTGACGGTGCGCTTGGCGCAAGCAGTTTGATGGAACTGCTTGCAGTGGATCGCCCGGACTTAAAGCAGCAGGGATATACCCCGCGCATCGCGCACGGTTTTTCCGAAGACGATGACATATTCGAGACGATTCGCCATCACGACGTGCTGGTGCATCATCCCTATGATTCATTCTTACCCGTCGAACGCTTCTTCCGTGATGCGGCGCGCGATCCACAGGTGTTAGCGATCAAAGCGACGCTGTACCGTGTTGGACGCAATTCATCCATCGTTCAATCGCTGCTTGAAGCGCGCGAAAATGATAAACAAGTCGCGGTGCTGGTCGAGCTTAAAGCGCGGTTTGATGAAGAAAATAACCTCGAATGGGCACGCCAGTTGGACGATAAAGGTGTGCACGTCACCTACGGCGTCGAGGAACTTCCCGTCAAGACGCACGCGAAGATCGCCCTCGTTGTGCGCAAAGAGCCGGATGGTGTGCGTCGCTATGTGCATTTGGGCACGGGCAATTACAACAGTTCGACGGCGCGTTTGTACACTGACCTCGGCATGTTCACATGCAACCGCGAGATCGCTGAGGATGCGACACGGTTGTTCAACCGCTTGACGGGATTCGCGCCGGGGACGACCTATCAGCGGCTTTTGGTCGCGCCAGAATTCTTACATCGCAGTTTGATGGCGCTGATTGACCGCGAGATCGAAGCAGCGCACGAAGGGAAGCCTGCGCGTTTGATCTTCAAGATGAACCAGCTTGAGGAAGACGAAACGATCCGCAAGCTGTATCAAGCCTCACAGGCGGGTGTGCAGGTTGATCTCATCGTGCGCGGGATTTGCTGTCTGCGCCCCGGTCTGCCGGAATTGAGTGAAAATATCCGTGTACGGAGTATCGTCGGGCGCTATCTTGAACATGCGCGCATCTTCTACTTCCAAAATGCGCCGCCGGATCAGCGGATTTATCTCGGCAGCGCAGATTTGATGCGCCGTAATCTTTACAACCGTGTTGAAGTTGTGTTTCCGGTGATGGATCCGCGATTGCAGCATTCACTTCTGCGCATGCTGGCGACTCAACTGCGGGACAATGTGAACGCATGGATTCTGCACCCCGATGACACATATACACCGGTTGTTCCCGCGCAAGGGGAGCAGGTGATCGACAGTCATCAGGTTTTCATGCACAAGAGCGTTGGCTTGGATGAACTGCCGGAAGGCGTGCCAACCCCGTAAACCATCAATTGACCCCTCTCGATCAAGATCGATTGGGAGGGGCGCGTTCCCCCTTTCTGCTTAAGTTCCGCTAAACGATCTATGTTATGCTGCCTGTTTCAAGCTCAAACTGCGAAAGGTTTTCGTAATGAAACTTCGGTATTGGTTTGCGGCGCTGCTGGTGAGCATGTTGGCATTGACGGCGGCGGCACAAGATGATGTGCCGACCACGCGCGACGGTGCGCCGGATGCGTCGAAAGTGATGCTCACCCCAGTGGCGAATGGTTTTGTCCGCCCTTTGCTTGTGACTCATGCAGGTGATGGGACGGGCTGGTTGTACGTTGTCGAGCAGGGCGGAACGATCTGGTTGCTCATCGATGGCGAGCGCCAGCCTACCCCGTTCCTTGATCTATCGGATCGCGTCAGCCCAGAGGCAACCCAAGAGGGCGGTTATACCGAACGCGGACTGCTTGGGTTGGCATTCGCGCCGGATTACGCGGACAGCGGTTTCTTCTACGTCAACTACACCGACATCGGCGGGAATACCGTGCTTGCGCGTTACGCACGCTCCGCTGATGATCCGATGACCGCCGATCCCGATCCCGTGAGCGTGCTCTTGACTCAACAGCAGCCGTTCCCGAACCACAACGGCGGGCATCTGGCGTTTGGACCGGACGGGTATTTATACATCGGGCTTGGCGACGGCGGTTCCGCGGGTGATCCGCTCGAAGCAGGGCAGGATTTAGAGACGTGGCTCGGTAAGATTCTCCGCATCGATGTCAGCACCGAACTCTATACCGTTCCGGCGGATAATCCTTTTGTCGGTGTTGACGACGCACGCGAAGAAATATGGGCGTTCGGACTGCGTAATCCTTGGCGCTTCACATTTGACCGCGCAACGGGCGATCTTTACATCGCCGACGTTGGACAAAATCAATGGGAAGAAGTGAATTTCCAACCAGCCGACAGCGCAGGTGGTGAAAACTACGGTTGGAATGTCTACGAAGCGTCGCATCCCTACAGCGGCGCTTCGGCTCCGGCGGATATGATCCTCCCGATTGCGGAATACAGTCACGGCGAGGGTGTATCGATTTCGGGCGGTTATGTGTATCGCGGCAGCGCGGTTCCTGATCTGGTTGGCGCTTATCTCTACGGCGACTTTGGCACAGGCGTGATGTGGTCGGCGTGGCGTAACCCGTCGATGGAGTGGGAGAGCGGCATTTTTATGGATACCCCCTACTCGATCAGCTCGTTTGGCGAGGATGAAGCCGGAGAGCTGTATCTCGTCGATTACGGCGGCACAATTTACCGATTTGACGCAGCGTCATAATCGTATCTATCGCGGCACAGGGGCGTTCAACCTGTGCCGCACAATTGTTGTGCAAATTCCTCATACTAGCCTCTGACGTGAGTCTCTTACACTATTTATGAAAAATGTGGATACAATGACAAGGTGCGCATTGCGCTTTTACTTTTCTCCCTAAACTCGGTTGTTTATGGCTGTGCAAAGCATCGATCTCTTAATCAGCGCCGCTGCCTCTGTGTTTCAGGTGCGCGTAGTCGAATCACCTAATGGGCGGCTGGAATCTCCTGCCGCACTTCCGCTGAGCCCTGCCAGCAGTGGATACGTTTTTGGACGCGGCGACTCCGAAATCGTGATTCCGGTGACCATTGATGGTGTGACCGACGCCGATCATGCGAAAGAAATTGGCGCGGCGCTGTATAACGCGCTCACATCGGATGATCGACTTCAAGATTTGGTCACGAGCGCGATTGGCGGCGCGCGCGCGGTTGGTGCAGGGGCGCGCTTGCGCTTTCAAATTGAACCGCGCGCGATGCGTCGCATTCCGCTTGAACTTCTGTACCGCGAATCTGAGGGCTTTTTGACGCTGGCGCGCGATCTCTCGGTTGTGCGTTATCTGCCCGTCAGCGGACAGCCGATTCGCACACTGATTGTTCCGCCTCCGCTGCATATCTTAATCGTTACATTTGCCCCGCGCGACCTGCCGCCGCTGGACGCGAACGCGGAAATCCGGCGCATTCGTGATGCTTTAAGCACGCTCGAATCTGAAGGCGTTGTCGCAATTCAAGAACTGCGCAATCCTTCGCTTGACGTGCTGCGCCGGACGCTGCGCGAACAGCATATCGAAGCGCTGCATTTGATCGGGCATGGGGATTACCGTACCGATACGCCGCTGTTGGCGCTGACCAAACCGGACGGCAGTGCTCACCTTGTTTCGGCAGAGACATTTGCGATTAACCTCGCGGGTGCGGATACGCTTCGTCTCGTGGTGTTCAACGCCTGTGATACCGCCATTCAATCAACGACGGCGGCATGGGTCGGAATCGCGCCTCAGGTGATGCAGTTAGGCAACCTTCCTGCCACGATTGCGATGAGTTCAACGATCACCGATGGTTCGGCGGTCGCATTCGCGCAGGGGTTCTACCGGTCGCTCGGTTGTGGGGACGACATCGATACCGCGATGCGTGAAGGACGGATCGCCATCTTCAACCGCACCGGATCACGCGCGGGGTTAGCGCGCGAGTTCGCCATTCCGGTTTTGTTTTTGCGTCCGTCAGATGCCCGCTTGATCGAGTTTCCGATCCGCCAAACCGAGCGCATTCTAGAAACACTGACTCCACAAGATGGGCGTGAGCAGTTCGCAGCGCTGGCAAATTCTTATGCGCGCGTCGCCAACTGGAAGAGCGTTCATGATCACTTACAGTCGCTAGATACCAGTTTCGCACTGGTGGAAATCGAAATTGAGCGTGTGGCGGCGGCGGTCGTCTCCGATTTTCGCTTTGCCCTGCGCGGTTGGGCAGCCTGCCGCAGCGTGATCGAACGCCTTAAAGCACTGGCACGCGATCCCGCGACGGTGATCACAGGGACGGCATTCAATGAACACGCGAACGGCGCGATGAGCGGCGATGCGTGGATCGTTGAAATTGCCGTTTCAGCGCGTGGGATCGACCGTGCGCTCGAAACTGACGATGAAGCGGCACTCCTCCGCGAAAGCCGTGCGTTACGCCGTGCGATTCTCACCTACTTAAACGTGAGCGATAAAGCGCTGGTCGATCTCAACCGCGATATTCAGCAGGTCAACCTGACATTCACGGGCAGTGCAGCCGCAGAGATTCAAAAGCTCCATCAGTGGTTAGACGAACGCACGGCGATTCATGCGGCGATCAACAGCACAGCGGCAGCATTTCGCCCGGTGCGCGATCTCGCTTTTCAGCCGTCAGGGAACGGGATGCTCGACTGGATTGAGCGTGCATGGAGCTATGTTCGCTCGAATGCACTGGACAGCCGTTTATTTCCTGAAGCCGAAGCGCGCGGTGATCTGGCGCGGAACGGCGCTCTGAGCGGCGCGGCGTATGCGGTCGAACTTGTGCGTGCAGCCGAAGGAATCGATCAAGCACTTCAGCTCGCGTTTGCCGCGAAACAGGATGAATCAGGCGATGTACAAAACGCGGCGCGCATCTTTGACACTGTGATCAGCAAACACGCGTTTCTTGCCGATCAAGCGCTCAAGGAAATTGCCGATCAACTTCGTGCGCTGGCAGGTCAATGGAAGTAGTGGGGAGGGAATGATGGCGGATTTCAACATGGACGACGTTTTCCAGCAGCATCATGATTTGCTGGAACAGGTGGAAAAAGGCGAGAACCTCCAAGCACTTGTAACACGGGCACAAACCGTGATCGAACAGGTGCGGCGGTTGGGGCGGACGGTCAAATCGCACCAGAGCCGCCAGCAGTTGGCGTCGATTGCCTCGTTCTGGGCGAAGTATGTCTTTGATAATACGGCGTCGTATCCGGAGACACTGCTCTATCCTCTCGATCCGAGTGCGCCGCCGCTGCGTCCTGCTGCACTCAATTTTGAAGCCGAAGCCGGGGCGCAAGCCGCGCCAAGCGTGACGAGTATCCCCATGACGAACGGAACAGGGATTCTTCTGGTCAGTATTACCCAGCCAACCAGCGGCGCTGTCGTGAACGCCGGCACGCCCTTTACGGTCGGTGGAATGTACTCAGGACTGCGTTCCGCTCACCGTTTGTTCGTCATCAGCGATGTCGGATTTGTGCTCACGCCGGGATTTGCGCCGCCGCAGGATCAGGGGATGTGGATGAGTGAACCGATCTCTCTACAAAAACCCGAATCGATTGTGCTTGGCGTTGGTTTGGCGGTGAGCGAAGCGGCGATCCAAACGATGACCGCCGCATTTGAAGCGGGGACTCCGGTAGAAGGCACGCCCGACGGAGCGTTGATCTTCTCCCGTTTATGCGCAGTCACCATTCATCAATAGGAGCCGTTTTATCTGCGGCATCGAAAAGGGATCATAGGCATCATGACTATCGGTTGGGTCGATCAATACCGCAAGTTAGGAAAACGGTGGGAACCGCGATTTTCGGAGGCAGCGGCAGTTCTGGATGAACTGATCGAAGATCGGATGGACGAGGATGATTTGATTGAAAATCTCGATGCCATCTCTTATCTCATTTCGTACTCGCTCCACTTTGAAACGCTTCAAGCGTCTGCGGCGCGGGCAGCAATCGCGGTTCGCCACTATCTGCCGCTTACGCCTACTGCTGATTTGCGAGATTTGCAAAGCGCGCTGGCGACTGAGATTAAGTATCTCACCGGGGAGCCAAAAGATGCCAAGCGCGATATTGAAGTGCGTAAGGCATATCTGCTGGTGTGCATGACTTTGCGCCAGCCGAATCTGGCAAAAGACGAAATCCGC
>JAPKMU010000080.1 GCA_026645745.1 Anaerolineae bacterium
CTCCCCTCTCTAACCGAAGGTTGGAGAGGGGCAGGGGGTGAGGAGCAGTACAGCAAGCGAGAAGTGTCGTCCCGTGAACCGAATTCGGGAAGAGATTGCTACTCGAAAATCACCGTCTTGTTTTGATACACCAACACCCGGTGCTGCAAGTGATACGTGATCGCGCGCGAAAGCACGAGCTTTTCGGTATCTTTGCCTTTGCGAATCAAATCTTCAACCGAGTCGCGGTGATTGACCCGCTTCACGTCCTGATCGATGATCGGACCCTCGTCCAAGTCGGCGGTGACATAATGGCTGGTCGCGCCGATCAACTTGACGCCGCGCGCATACGCCCGTTGATACGGACCGGCTCCCGGAAACGCGGGCAAGAACGAATGATGGATATTGATGATCTGGTTCGGGTACTGGCGCACGAACTCCGGCGAAAGAATTTGCATGTAGCGCGCCAGCACCACCACATCGACTCCCGCTTCGCGCAGCAGCGCGATCTGCTGGGCTTCGACTTGCGGCTTGGTTTCTTTGGTCACGGGCAGACAGTGAAACGGGATGCCAAACCGGGCGGCAAGGTCAGCCAGCAGCGTGTTGTTGCTGATGATGAGCGGAATCTCGACACGCCAATCACCTGCCTGATAATGGTAGAGGATGTCATACAAGCAGTGGGATTCTTTTGTGACGAAGATTGCCATGCGCTGCACATCATTCGAAAAAAACACCTGCCATGTCATTTGGAGCGGGTCGGCAATGCGGGCAAATGCCTGATGAATTGCATCACGGGTGAGCGCGAAGCCGTCTAGATCCCACTCGACGCGCATAAAGAAAATACCCGCGTCTTGATCGACATGCTGCGCGAGGTCAAGAATGTTGCCGTTGTGCTGGGCGATAAACTGGGTGACGGTGGCGACCAGCCCCTGACGGTCGGGGCAGGAAATAAGCAGAATTGCTGAATCCATGTGTGATCCTGATGAAGATTCGGCGGATAAAGGCGAGCATGTCAAAAGCGGCGGCTGCCGCTACACTAGAATACTGAGACAGCACTATATCATGGAAACGGACTATGTCGAAGCAAATCTATATCGTCACGGGCGGCGCAGGCTTCATCGGATCACACCTTGTTGAGCGGCTCGTCCGTGACGGTCATTCGGTGCGCGTGGTTGACAACCTTGCGACAGGCAGCATGAACAATCTCGCACACTTGCCAAGCGGGAGTTACGAATTCTTTGAAACCAGCATCGCGGATTTAGCGGCGCTGCGTGAAATCTTCAAAGGCGCGGATATTGTCTTTCACGAAGCAGCGCTGCCATCGGTTCCGCGCAGCATTGACGATCCGCTGTCTGCGCATGAGGCGAACATCACCGGAACGCTCAATGTTTTGATCGCGGCGAAAGAACGGCAGATCAAGCGGGTGGTATACGCGGCGTCGTCCGCTGCGTATGGCGATGCGGAAGGCGACCCCAAAACCGAGACGATTCTGCCGCGTCCGCTCTCGCCGTATGCCGTCGGCAAGCTGGCAGGGGAATATTACTGTCAAGCGTTTGCTCAAGTTTACGGCTTAGAGACGGTCGCGCTGCGCTACTTTAATGTATTCGGTCCCCGGCAGGATGAAACAAGCCAATACGCGGCGGTGATTCCGAAATTCGCGGCGGTGATGCTCTCCGGCAAAGCACCAACGATTTACGGCGATGGCACACAGTCGCGCGATTTTACCTATGTCGAGGATGTGGTACACGGGAATTTACTTGCCGCTGCTGCACCGAACGTCACCGGAAAAACGATGAATCTGGCGACAGGAGTATCGGTCAACTTATTGGATTTGGTGAGCATCATGAATCGGGTGTTGGGCACGACCTTTACCCCCGTGTTTGAGCCTGCCCGCACCGGAGATGTCAAGCACAGCCGCGCCGCCATCGAACGCGCGGTCGAACTCCTCAACTTCCATCCGGCGGTCGATTTTGAAACCGGATTAGCGCGTACACTCGAATGGTTTAAGGGGCATCTGATCGCGCGCGGTAGCCGTCATCCGTAGAACCTCTATATAAATGAAGCGCGCTGTTTACGATTTTGAGGGAAAAATAGAGGCGATTTTGTACAGGCGTCAAGCGCGGATCAAAAGGCGGAAAAGCGCGTCGATTTGGCTGTGGGAATCGAGAATCTCACCCGAATCTGGGTCATAGATTCGTCCATCCTGCGTAGCCCATCCCAATACGCGGCAGCACAATTTGAGCTGACCTTCGACCCAAGCGCGGCGGTAGCCTGCTTTGCGGATCGGTTCATTTTCTGCTGAATCTGGCTGAATCACAGGCGCAGACTCAGAAAGATTCGCGGAATCCTCGTGGATCACCGGGCGCTGCGCAGGACGAATGCGGCGCTGCGGTCGCGGCGGCTGTGCCGATTCAAGCGGGGTGTGCTTGTTCGCCACTTGATACACCACTTGGACAAGCGTGGCATCGACGAGCGCGGCTTGTGCAGCTTCGGCGCTGTATGACAAAGTCCGGCGCGTGCCATCGGCATAATAAGCATCAATCTGGAGCGGCTTTCCCTGTACCTGAGCCGCGCCCGCCCGCACCTGACGCTCGATATTTCCGCTCCGGTTGAGCGCTACAACCGCCCGCTGATCTGTCTCAATCAGGAAGCCCGCTTGACCGACATACTTGTTCACCGAGGGCTTGCTGATGCCGAGCGTCAGCGCAATATCGTTCAAACTGCTTCCCACCTGATCCGCCAGCTTGAGCGCACGCAAAAACGCCACGCGGAACAGAAACAGCGTATCCGCCCGCCAGCCGTCCGGCAGCGGTGTGACCGTCGTATCCTCGAGCGCATCGATCAAGCGCTGCTGCAAGCGTAACTCACGGCGGGCAGCTTGGGCGCGCTGCATCGCTTGTTTTTCTTTCGCGGGCAGCGTCGCCGCATGGAGTTTATCCGCGTCTTGCGGATTGAGTCCCACATCCGCCAACGCGCGCGGCGTCAAATCAGCAATCGTCGCGGGCTGGTTCGGGCGATCTTCGACCGGGTACGCCATCTCGCGCACACGCGGCGCTAACCCTTCGATCAACGCGGCGCGGCGGTGCTCCAATGATGGGAGCGCGTAAACCTCGGCAGGACGTCCGCCGAGGTTTTTCGACAATTTTTCATCATGTATGGACTCCATTTTTGCTACAGCTTTGTCGATTAAGCTGTTTTCGACCAGCACATGCAGCCCGTCGCGCAGTAAGTCGCCGCTCAGGTGCAGCGCCGAGCCGGTAATCGCCGTTTGCAGCTCCGCGACGCTGAAGCCGTCCGCCCGGATGTGACCCGCGCCCACCGCTTGCACGATGGCGTAATACACGGGCGCGCCCGCGCCGCGATGCTGTCCGTCCGCGTCACTGAGGTGGAAAAGCGCCGTGATCCAGCTATCCGGCACGCGCTCAGCGGCGGCATGCTGCGCCCATGCGCGGATATTCGCGCCGTTTTGCGCTGCCTCGGTGATATCCTTTGCGCCAGTGGGCAAACTCAACGTATGCAGCCGCCCGCCAAAAACTGCCCTTAAGCGCTCGGTGGCGGCGCGTCCAGCTTCGTCCGCGTCCAATGCGGAATAGAACGCGGGAACGTCATCGAAGAACCCACGCCAGCGCGCCGGAAGGATGCGCGGCACGCTCGACGCACTGCCGAAGGTCACACACGCGGCTTGATCGTCCATTTCCTGCTGTGCCAGCAGCGTATCGAATTCGCCCTCAAACAAGAACACAGGCGCGCCAGAGCGAATCCGATCCGCGCCGTAGAGTGCACCGCCGGGGCGGCTGCCGCGCGCCGAGCGATATTTATCGACGACTTCGCCGGTGCTGAATCTGTCCTCTGGGATGCCTAGATATTCAGCGAAGCTGCCCACCCGTGATCGCACCCGCACCGCCCACAGCACGCCGTCGATTTCCCACGGGATCACGATTCCCGGCGGGATGTTCACAATGAATTCATTACCGTTTTCACTTTTATCACGATAATTTGTTTTGATGTAACCGGGTGCATAACCTAATCCGGCGGCGCGGATCGTTTCGTCCGTGAGTTTGCGAACGCGGCGCAAATACGTCAGCGCTCGTGTTCCGGCAGATGACCACAACGCGGCTTGTGTGCGCTGCACCGCTTCGCGGAGCGCGGTTTGCCATGCAGCCGGGGGCGGCTCATGGGGCGAGGTTTCGTGCAGTGGGGTAGGGGGGGCGGTCGTGATCGATGCCGCACCGCCAACGTACTCGCGCAGCCATACAATCGCATCCGGGCGCGAGAGGTGAAATTCGCGCTCGATGAAGCGCACCGCGTCGCCGCTTTCGCCGCCCGCGCCAAAGTCTTTGAAGCCGTCCGCGTAGACCGCAAAGCTGGCACGCTGACCGTCGTCACGCCAATGGGCGTAATACATGACGGCACGCCCGGAGCGCTTGCCCGCACCCCAGAGTTGTTCGACCAATTGGCGCAGGTCGATATGCGCGATCAACTCGCGGAGATGATCAACCATGATTGACCACTTCCGAAAGATGGGATTTGTGAAGTTGTGCCCATCCTCCCCGAAAGATCAGGGGTGGAGGGATGACATTTAACACAAACTCGTGTATCATCGCTTTCAGCTTTGGTGTTACTTCGCTCATTGTGTGTTTGAGCCAAGTGCATCTACTGAAAGCGACCCACGCCGCCAAGCTTAAGGGTCGTTTTCGTTTATAGCACCAAACACACCGTTTGCCGAATCATCACTGCATTGTACTGATTTTTCCGCTCATTGTTAGAACATCCGTGCAACAAAACAGCATATCACACAATTCTGCAAACCGATCATCGACTTCAGCTAGATTAGAATTCTCGAACGAACAAATGCTCTCGCTTAAATTCCCCGAAAATTCCCCTCAAGATCACTTGCATTTTTTGCCAAATTCGCGTATGCTGTTGCCATAAACACATAGCGTGTACCAGTGTTGAATCACGCAAGCTGGCGGCAATCAGCTTGACAATTGGTCACGTTATGGTTGGAAGTCGACAGTTGGCGCTGTCCCTTCCGATGTACCAACAAATAGCACTTGCAGTGGCGGGAAGCTCTATCGCAGGTTGCCGAACCTGTTACAGCGATAGAGCTTTGTGCTTTGTATAGGCTGTTTAACCCTGCGGCATAACTTCCTACACCCGATAAACCGATAACGGTAAGATAGATCGTTTTTGCAAACTTGTCAACTACTTCTTTTTCGACGCGTTGGATTCATGCGGCGCTGCTGGTCGTATGCCTTGACTTCTTCGATGTTGACCACGCGCACTTTACGCCCAACCGGATAGGACGCAATGCTGCCATCATTCGCCCATTTGCGGATCAACGAGTGATCGCGTCCGACCATTGCGGCGGCATCTTCAATGGTTGTCCAGCCTGCAAATGGGTTTGTTTTTGTATCGGCTGTCTGCGTCATCCCGATCAACCCCCTTGACCCACGTCGTAACACTAAGCACGACTATACCATGATTCACGTTTTCGGCAAGCAAGATACTTCATTAGGCGACAAAATGCCTCAGTACGTCGAACTCACGTCACCTTGAACAGAACTTGAAATCACACAGACCTATGCTATTATGGATTTGAAATTCATTGCTTGCCAAGGTTTAGGATTTAGTGCATGGCAAAACTTTCAACATCGGATGTTGTTGCGCGCAGCAGCGAAGTTCTCGCACAACCTATCGACGGCGATATGGTGCTGATGCACTTTCAGTCTGGCGAGTATTATGCTCTGCGCTCCAGCAGTCTGCGGATTTGGGAATTGATGGAACTCCCCACAACCATCGAAAAGATGATTGACAGCTTGGAAGCGGAAGTGAATGCTCCGCGCGAAGTCATTACGCCAGATGTCTTAGAATTTCTCGATCAGATGCTTGAAAAGCAGTTGATAACCGTAAATACCAAGGAATAGCTTCGTGCGTACACGTGTGCAACGGTATATCTTAGCCGTTGAAGCTTTCCTCGCCATCTTCCTCGCCAAAATCATTTTCATGTTTTTCTCTCCCCGGTTGCGTGCACGAACCTTTGGTCACCCATTTGTCGATTCTCCACGCGAAATCCCGCCGCAGCATCAAACACAGGCACGCCAGATTCGGAATATACTGCAAAGCATCAAGCGGCGTTTTCCGTGGTTTTTGCAAAACTGCGTCGTTGAGGCAATCGCGGGGAAGACGATGCTCGACCGCCGAGCGATTCCCTATACCCTCTATATCGGATTTCGTCCGTCAACGAAAAAACCTGAGCGTCGTCTTGACGGGCACGCGTGGGTACGCAGCGGCGAAGTCATTGTGACCGGCGCGCCCATCCATCAAGGTTTTGAAGTCGTCAGCTACTATGGAGCGAAAAGAAAATGACGGGCATCACCGGGCTAATAAACCTTGCAGATGGCGTTGTCTCCGAAACTGATTTGCGCCCGGCTCTGAAGCGCCTCAGCATCTACGGAACGGATTGGGTGGGGGAGTGGCATCAAGGCGCGGCTGCATTCGCCAGTCAGGTGCAGTTCGTCACCCCGGAATCCAAGTACGAGCGCCAGCCGTTGACGATGCACGACTGCACGATTGCCGCCGATGCGCGTATTGATAATCGTGATGAACTCACCCGTGAGTTGGGAATTTCATCACCCGAAGCAGCCCAAACCCCCGACTCGCAGCTTATTTTGCTCGCCTATCTCAAATGGGGCGATCAATGCGCGGCGCGCTTGATTGGCGACTTCGCCTTTGCCATTTGGGACGCCAAACAGCAAACCTTGTTTTGCGCGCGGGATCACGTCGGCATGCGCCCCTTTTATTATTTCTACGATCAGCGGGTTTTTGCTTTTAGCAGCGATCTCGAAGCGATTACGCAGATTCAAGGCGTTACGGATCGCCTCGACGAAGCAGAGATTGAGCGCTATCTTTTTTCCCTCAACCTGCCTTATTACACCGTTGGAACAACATTTTTAGCGAACGTTCGTAAACTGCTCCCCGCGCACACGTTAACGTTGACACGGGGCAGTGAACCGCGCATCACTCAATATTGGTATCCAGAGCATATCAAGCCTGCATCGTACCGTACTCCGCAAGAATGCGCCGAGCAGCTTCTTCATGTGGTCGAAACAGCGGTGCGTGACCGTATTCGCACCGAGTACCCCGTTGGCGCTCATTTCAGCGGCGGCGTTGACTCGTCTTTACTGGCGGTTCTTGCTCAACGCTTGCTCCGTCAAAGCGGGCGGGGGATCAAGGGCTTTTCGTGGTCACAACCAGTTCAGGTTGAAGAAGAAACCAAAGAATATAAGCGGATTCGTGCTATTGCGCAGATGCACGAACTCGACGTTCATTATGTCCCGTCGTCCGAACGCGCCGTCATGGATATGGTGCTGGAAGCAGACCTCGCTACACGTCCTATCGTTTCTCTGGTGCGTGAGCATGTGTTACAGCGCTTGGCTGCACAAGACGGTATGCGCGTCCTTGTCTCGGGGTGGGGCGGGGATGAGACGGTCAGTTATGATGGTCGCGGCTACTGGGGTGAGATGTTCATTACCGGGCGTTGGCTCGAACTGTATCGCAACCTTCGACCCAGAGCGACAAAAGGGCAGTCTCGTTTATCGATTCTCAAGACGGTTGCTCACGGCTTCTGGCATAACGTGGTGCTGATGGGGCTTTCTGACCGCTTACGGAGTCGACTCCAAAACTCATTGATCTACAAAATTCCATCGGATCGTTTCATACGCGCCGACTATCAGAAAAAACTGGACAACCCGCAAGTTCCCACCATGAGCTTTTCTACATGGGGGTCGCGGCGTGCGATGATCCGGTCTTACTATTCTGGTTATTTGGCGCAGCGCATCGAATCATGGGCGTGGTCAGGGGCGGAAAGCAGCCTACAATACGCCTACCCGTTTCTAGACCGGCGTGTGATGGAGTTCGCGTATTCGCTGCCCGGCAGCATGTACGTTCACGATGGATGGTCACGCTATATCATTCGGCTTGCCGCACAAAATTTGTTCCCGCCAACCATGAGTTGGGATGGATACGGCGGCTTCAAAAACGAAACGATGCTGATGCAGCTTCCCGTTCGATCTCCCGAAGAAATCGCTTTTCACCAGCAGCAAAGACAAGCGCTGCTTGAACGAACCCGCGATAACCCTTGGATCGACGTTGACCGGCTTCAGAAGCAGCTTTCGAACGAAACTGAGACGACACCTGAAGATTCCGCAATGGCACACAAAGCCATTCATGTGACTCGAATGTGGGATTATTGGAAACAGCGGCAGTAAGCCAAGTCAGTCATATCTTTTTCGCGTTTTCTAAATCATAGGTCGAAGACATGCTCTATACAGCATTCGGATTGATAATCGCCTCAGAGTATGAAATACCTGAGCTGATCACCGTTCAGAAACGCGAGCCTGATGTTGAAATACGGGTAGGCACAGTTCCACAGCTCACCGATAAAGTGATCGGTCGCAGCCCGATTTATGAATCGAGTGTGCGACAGGTGCGCTACGATATCGAAAATGTGGCACGTTTCCTCGTGGATGACGGGAAACAGATCATCATTGAACCTTACCCGGAAGCAGCGTCATCGTCCGTTCGCGCTTTCTTGTTGGGAACGGTTTTTGGGGCGATTCTTCATCAACGCGGAATCCTTCCGCTGCATGCCAGCGCGATTGTGACGGACAAAGGCGCTGTCCTATTTTGCGGAACTTCCGGTGCAGGCAAGTCCACGCTGGCGGCTTCGTTTCGCCAACGGGGATATTTGATGCTGGCGGATGACATCGTTGCGACGATAAAAACTGCCGACAATCAATTGATGACTATTCCGGGATTCCCGCACCAGCGGTTGTGGTCGGATTCGCTGGAATACTTGCAGGATGCGAACGAATACCCACAGGTTCGCCCCAATCTGGATAAATTTGTCGTCCCCATCCATGACGCGTTCGTGCAAACGCCAACCCCGCTTCGGGCAATTTTCACCCTCGAACGCGCGAATGTTGAACATGCCGTCGCGGAACCCTTAACCGGGCTGGCGAAGATCAACAAACTGCACTTCTACACGTATTCTCGCATGTTGCAGAAACAACTCGGGATTTCTCAGGCGCAGGTCGGTGTTTATTTTATGATTGCCGCGCAAATCCCCATGTGGCAGGTGAAGCGTTCGAGTTATGCCCTTCATGTTGATGGAACTGCCGACCTTATCGAGGAGATTCTGAGCAGATGATGGATGGCATTATCTGGTTAGCATCGTACCCAAAAGCAGGCAATACATGGCTGCGCGCGTTTCTCACCAACTACTTGCTGAATCAGTCAGAACCAGTCTCGATCAATGAGTTTATACAAGTGCCGCTCGCCGCTACGCGAGACTTTATCGATGATATTCTCGGTACTGAACTCAGTGATCTTCATCAAGCCGAGATTGATCGTTATCGTTCGCTTTGCTATACGTACTACGCTTCATCGCCGCAAGCGCTCACACTGGGCGGTTTCCGATTCGTCAAAGCCCATGATGCCTACACAAGGCTGTTCGATGGCGGCTATTTGTTTCCACCCGAAGCTACACGCGGCGTAATCTATATTGTCCGCAACCCGCTTGACCTCGCCGTTTCGTATGCGCATCACTTTTCGACCACCGTCGATCAAGCGGTCGAAGACCTTTGCAAACCCGAATTGAGTATGGCGACGACATCTCACGGTCTGGCGGGGCAGCTCCGGCAGCGGCTGCTTTCATGGAGCGCCCATTTCAACACATGGAACGATGCCGTTCGTGTATCGCGCTTGCTGCTGCGTTATGAAGACATGAAAACTGATCCAACGGCAGCGTTTGAAGTGGTTGTTCGGTTCTTGGGTTTGGAAGTCGATCAGGCACGCTTACAACGTGCGATCTCCTTCTCATCGTTTGATGTGCTTAAAGCCCAAGAGAGCAAGCAAGGTTTTAGAGAGGCTTCACAACAGAAAAACGCATTTTTTCGAAAAGGCGCGGTAGGGGGGTGGCGCGAACATATCACACCTGCCCACGTTGAGCAGATTATCAAACATCATGGTGAGGTTATGCGTCGTCTGGGGTACTTGGATGAAGCGGGTAATCTAACGATCTAAGCGCTTGCCTAAAATACAAGACAGCCTTGAGGTACCCCAAGGCTGTCTTGCACCGAACTCTAATCTATGACACTAGCTGCCGCTCTGGGTCCCGAACTTGACGATGACAGTACCAAAACCGTCAGTCGTAGCATAGCTCTCGGGGAGCGCGCTGTTGGTACCCGCTTCAATGAAGCTGGTCAACGTGACGAGAACGGGTTTTTCCCAATTGCTCTTGTTCATACTTATACCCTGTCCTTATGAGAATGCATTCTCTGACATCATAGACATTATCACCTTTTACCATCTGTGTCAATTGGCGCATCACCTATTTGAAACTGCTACCTCGCTGCGCAGTCCGGTATGACCGCATTTTCTTCGCGTACACGCAGCACCGTTCCGCTGATGTTTGAGAGCGGGACACTTTGCGTGCCTAAGCCGAAGTAAAAATCTCCCTCAAACAACGCGAACGAACGCGCAAACGTCATCGACTGGAAGGCGGCGACTTCGCTCCAGTTTTCGAGGTCACACGTAGCCATCACACGCACTGACCAAAGATGCTCTGTCACCTGCTGGTTGAGCAGAATATAGAGCGCATCACCTTCGACCCACGTATCCCATGCGTATTCATTCGTCTCAAACTCAATGGCGCGGGGGGTGTTCGTCGTGTCCATCGCGTACAGCGTGACCGGCGTCCAATTGTGATCGCTGGTGTTGATGACCGCGAGGTAAACCAGATGATCCTGAAAATGTACCGCGCGTTCGATGCGCATAAGAAACGGTTGGGGGCGCATCGTGTAAAGTTCGCCGTTCGGTCGTCGTAACTGCATTTCTGAAACTTCCGCCGGGAAGAAATCCACATTCGATTGAACAAACAAAGCATGCCCGGTGCTGAGGATGCTCGACAGCGCAAAAACCGGTGCTTTGTTGAAATCAAAGCTGGTGGAGGGCTGCGGGATTGACGTTGTAGAGACGTAGAGCGTCCCGTTAAAGTCAAACAGCGACCATGCGCGGCTGACATACGCTGTGCGATCCCCGATCAGCGCTGCGGGCAGATAATGAATTTGCCATGTCGCGCCGTCGTCGGTTGAACGTGCAATTAACCCACCCGTTCCGGTTGAGTCCAAACCGAGCGCGGCGTAGTAAGCACCGTCAAAGTAATGCACATCGTAGACGTGTGGGACAGGGGGCAGCGTATCCCATACATGCCATTCGCCGCCCAACTCGCGCACATAAATCCGACCCGAAGGTGCAAAATTGTTATGCGGATCATGTCCCGGCACGAGCATCCGTTCCCCGGCGACGACAAAGCGGTCAAGCTGCTCCTCGTCGATCACATAGTCCTGTACAAATTGATCGCCCACCGGATCGTAATAGTACGCCTCGACGGGTCCGGCATTCCCCCCCACTGTATCGTTGTCGCTGTTGCCGCCACCCAAGTACAGGCGACCGTCAAAAACTTCCATATCCCAGATATTGCGAGCGAAAAAATTCGTCCCATAGCGTAACATCAGCGGACGCCCAACCCATTCAACATAGGGGATGCTTTCTTGCGCCGAAAGTGTTCCGGTGATACACAACAGCAGGGCAGCGCCTAGCAGCACGGTAAATCTGTTCAAAACCGATTCCTCCATCAAGCTATGATTCCGTAAAAATCGACGGATCGGCGCATAAAAGCCACCTGTTGCTTTCATAAACCTTTGCTCCTACAATTTCGTATGGTATCCCGGTAGGAGGCTCGCCTTGCTCGTTCAACCTTCCCCCGTAAGCGATCAAACGAACCGCGTTTTCCAGTCGATTGATCATGATGCGCATTTACTGGCAAAACTCCTCCTCCGTCAAACAGCATGGGCAGACCTGCCACCCGAAACACAGCGCCATTTGTTGAGCGTTTCAGAATATCACCAAGTATTTCCGACCCTGTACAGCATTGCTGGCGCTCCTGCTGCCTTTCAGCCGTTGGCTGTGCATCTCAAAACGCGCTTTGCGGCGCTTACGCTCCACGCCGTCAACGTAACCAAGATTCTCACGCAGCACAATATCCCGGTGCTGTGGATGAAGGGCTTGGCGCTGGCGTTTTCCGTCTATGATGATCCTTGGATGCGCACCATGCGCGACGTTGACTTTATTGTGCCGATGGATCAACGGCTGCAAGCGCGCACGATTTTGATGGAACACGGCTACACCGATGAAGATTATTTCTTGGCAGATCATTCGGTTCCGCCGGAATACAATCATCTCGTCACGCACCATTTTAATATGTATTACAAGGATATTTCGCTTGAACTGCATTACGACTTAGGTGCATCCAAGTATTTTGGTTACACGCCCAAAGATGTCAGCATTTTGTGGGAAAACACACAGCAGATCGGGAATCCGGCGCATGGTCTTTATTCCCCAACGCCGGAACTGCATATCGTCCTCTTGGCGATCCATGATGTGCTTCAGCATCAGCGCAAGACCGAAAAGAGAGATTTCCGGCTCTACCGCCCTTATGACCTGTATCTGATCACACGGCGCTACCCGATTGACTGGTCAGCGGTGGCGCGTTACGCCGCGCACTTCCGCGCACAAGCGTATGTTTTACAAGCGCTCGATCAGGTCGAAGAATTGTTCGGTATGCTGCCTGATTCTGCCAAAGCCCGCACCGCAATCGCCAATGGCGATGTCAAACACAGCACCTTACGCACCGATTTTTCGGTAGTCTTTATCGGTTGGAATAACTTCAAAGTGGCGCGGCGCATTCTTCCCGTGTCTCAGCTTCCGGCATACGTGCGCGATTACGTGTTTTTTCCCACGCCGGAAGGAATGCGCATGAAATATAACCTCCGCGAAGACCAAGCGATATGGCCCTATTACATCCGGCGCGTTTTCGAACACGCCCGAACTGCGGCGCGCTATGGTTGGAATTTCCTGTCGCGCAAGTTTTCGCGCCGAAGCTCGACGTAACGCTCACGCCTTCGTCACCAAGCGATAGCCTGTCACCGTTTCGATCTGCTCCCCTACGCGGATCAATTCGGATTCCGGCGGCGGCGCTGCCAGCGTCAGCGAAACTTCGGCGCGGTCACTGTGAATGGCGGGATTTTTCCGCATCTGCCAACCAGCCTCGCGGGCAAGGCGCGTCACCTGCTGAATGATCGCGTTTTGATCCGGGTGCGGGTGCAGGCGGATCGCGTACCCTGTTTCCTCCGAAAGCCCCTCAATGATCGCGGTGTATCTGCTGCCGACTTCCGGCGAAATAAACGACAGCACGATTTGACCCTGCTTGAGACTGGTTTTCATCAAGCCGAACGGATCAAGCGCATCGCGGATAATCTCATACGCGGCGTTGATCTCCATCGGCGGGCGCTCCGAAGTCGGCGCGATCACGTCCGCTGCTTCCTCCGATTTGCCGCTGTTGGCGCGCAAGCGGTATCCCGTCAGGTCAAAATAGGCACGCTCTAGGTCGGGAATATCCACCGCGCCGCTGATTTCGGCATGAACTTCGTTTTTTCCGAAGAAGAACGACGGACCGCGAATAATCTGCGCGCCGTTTGGCAGCAGTTCAACGAGCGCGCCGCCGAGCGCCTGTTGATTGGTCTGCGGCATGACGTACACTTCCCAACCCGTCACTTCTGCCACCTGTTCGATCACATCGTCGTAAAGGTCTTGCGCCCGCATCGGAAAATCGAATGTAAGCGCAAGGCGCTTGCGATGAATTTCCATGCCAACTTTACGCAAGCGTGCTTCCGGCGGGAAAAGCTCAAAGGCAATTTGGCGCGCGGCATTTTGTTCGAGCGGCTCGCCGGAAAAAGCACGGCGGGGAAGTAAGCCGCCTTGTGTGAGTTCCGCACCGTCACCGCCCAACGTGAGCACAATCGCCAGCAAAGCCGTTTGGCGATCCCAATTTTCCGGTAGGGTAGGGGGGATCAAGTCCGCTGGATCAAGCGGCTGACCTGCCACGACCAGCGCTTGACGGCGCTCGAACGGCAGGAGTGTTTCTTGTGCCGCTTTCGCCGCCTTGACGAGCGTATTTAACTCCCATGTAAAAGCGTGGGTCGTGATCGGTGCGCCTTGCCATACGCCAATCACCCACAAGAGCGCGTCGGCGGGGTAGTGGCGACCTTTCGCGTTCAGGACATAAGCGTCGAAGCTGTCCTGCTGCATCTCTTGAACGACGCCGACGCGCACGCGGTTGTTGCTGTCGCGTAACACGACCAGTTTTCCGGCGAGATCAGGGTTGGCGAGGGCGATCGCGCGGCGACGGCGCGCCCGTTCGACCTGCTCAGGCGTGCGGACTTGGAAATTGTCGCGCTGTCGCCAATCCGGTGAAAAATAGATCGCGTCGGCGGTTAAAGCGTCGGCAACTTCAAGCGCGTGATCGACACTTCCGTACCATATGTGAGAAAGTTCACGAGCGCTGTAGAAATCGCCATAATGCCCCGTTAAAGCCTCCCAGAGCGATTTTGCATCGATTTGATGGGTGTGAGTACCTGTAACCGCTTTTGCGACGCGCCAAGGGCGTTTTGTGAAGCTCCATTCAAGTGTTTGCCCCGACATCGGTAATCGAACGATGCGACCGCGTGATCGCAGCGCGGTGGCGAGGCTGTGACGCGCATTCGGATCGCCGTGTACAAGCGCAATCTCGGACGGATCAAACGATTCGGCGGCGCTGATGAGTTCGGCTTCGTCGGCATGAGCGGAAAGGGAATACGTATCAAGCTGGCAGCGGACGGTGACGGGCTTTCCGTCCATTTTGATCGTGACTTCTTCGCCTTCCTGCCGCTCTTTGATCGCACGCTGCACGGCGCGACCGGGCGATTCTTCGTCCTGATACCCGGTGAGCAAAATCGCATGACGGGGATCACCTGCCATCGCCCGCGCATACACCGCTGACGGTCCCCCTGTCAGCATGCCCGACGACGAGACGATCACCGCCGGGACTTCGCTCATGGCGATTTCGGTGCGCTGGGCTTGCGTCTCAACAGGTTTGACCCGTGAACGGAAGAAAAGCGGTTCGTCTTTTGCGGCTTTGATCGTCGCTTGTGGGAGCAGGTCAGAAAAGCGGGTATAAGCGCGGCAGACGGCGCGCACCATGCCATCCACATAAACCGGCGCGTCAATCTCGTCGCGGTGCGCGAGTATGATTTGAATGATTTCTTGTGCGCGTCCAAGCGCGAACGCGGGGATCAATGCCTTGCCGCCGCGTTCGATCACGGTGCGCAGGGTTTCGATCAAGCGTTTTTCTTCGGCGGCTCGGTTGGCGTGGAGCTTGCCGCCATAAGTGGATTCCAAAACAATCGCGTCCGCTTTGACGTTGGGGAGTTCGGCGCGGGTGACGGCACGCTGCGGAGTCAGCGACACATCGCCGGACATAATCAGCGTGCCTTCTTCGCTTTCGAGTACAAGCGACGCCGCGCCGACGATATGCCCGGACGGGTGATAAGTCACCTGCAAGCCTTCACCCAGATGAATGGTTTGGCGAAACTGGACGGGCTGAAAGGCATCGAGCAGACGGTCAACGGCGACTTCGTCAAACAGGGGAAGTTCGCCTTCTTGTTCCTGACGCGATTTCATGATGCGTTGTGCGTCGGCTTGCAGCACGCGCACAAGGGCGATTGTCGGCTCAGTCGCCATGACGGGCACATGCGGGTAACGCTCGACGACGAGCGGCAGCGCTCCGGTGTGATCCGTGTGGGCGTGGGTGACGAGGATCGCATCCGGCGCGCCCATCTCGCTGATGAGGCGCAGATCGGGGAGTTGATCGTCACCAATGCCGCGCTGTTGACGGGCAGAGATGCGGATTCCGGCATCCACCAGCAGACGCTTTCCCGCGATTTCAATGATCGTGCCGCTTGCGCCAACTTCGTCCGCGCCGCCTAGAAATGTCAGCCGCATAAGGGTCTCTCTTTCGGTCTGTACGCGTCCGTTTTAACACAAAAAAGCGAAAGATTGAACCATAACTTGACTGCTGCTCCTCACTTGTCCGATACTGGTGTCGTGCTTTTTCACCCCTCACCCCCTCCCCTGAGCCCCTCTCCCACGCAAGCGGGTAGAGGGGGAACCGCTGCCGCAGACTGAGAGCAACTTAGGAGTCTGTTTGCCCCCCTCGCCGAATTCAGTTCAGTGGACGATACTTCTCATTTGCTGTACTACTCCTCACCCCCCGCCCCTCTCTAACCGAAGGTTGGAGAGGGGAGAAAACAAGTGATCTGCTCCCCCTCTCTATCGCTTGCGATGGAGA
>JAPKMU010000081.1 GCA_026645745.1 Anaerolineae bacterium
CGAGAATGGGTGACCAGTCGGGGCGGCTCACCCACGCTTGCAGTTCCTTGATATTCGCGACCGCGCGGGCAGGATTTGCCGAAAGTTCAGCAAGGACGGCAGCGCTGACATCAAACGGATACCCCGCTTCATCGAGCCATGATTTCAAGCGTCCGGCGATGAACTCCATCACCTGCTGGATCCTTTCGTCGGTCACTTCAACCGTATTCGGGAGTAAGGCACGCGTCATGGACGCCGCCTCGCGCAGATCAAGATCAATTCCGCGCGATGTGACGATCTCGATGATGCCAAGCGCGGCGCGGCGCAGTCCATACGGATCAGCGGTCGCTTGCGGTGCGAGACCCGCCGCGAACAATCCAACAAGACTGTCCAGCCGATCCGCAATCGCCAGAAGGACACCAGCACGGCTCTGCGGTAGCGCATCACCCGCGCCGCGCGGCAGCCAATGTTCATAGATCGCGTGCGCGACTTCATGCGGGTAGCCCGCTCGAAGCGCATATTCGCGTCCCATTGTGCCTTGCAGTGAGGTCATCTCGACCACCATCTGGGTCGCAAGGTCAGCTTTTAGGATCGAGGCAGCGCGGGTCGCTATGGCGATTTCCGTCGCATCAAAGCCGAGCAGCTTACCGAGAGGTTCAACCAAGTGGGCGATGCGTTCGTTCTTATTGAGCATCGAGCCGAGTTTCTCTTGGAAGGTGAGCGTGCTCAAACGTGGCAGAAAGTCCTCGATCCGGCGGGCGGTATCCTGCGAGAAGAAGAACGACGCATCGGCAAAGCGGGCACGCAAAACCTGTTCGTTGCCGTGTGTTACCTTGTCGAGGTGCTCCGCGTCACCGTTGCGCACACCAATGAAGTACGGCAGCAGATTGCCATGCGCATCTTCAACGGCGAAGTAACGCTGCTTCTTCTTCATCACCATAACCAGCACTTCACGCGGGAGCTGGAGATACTTCTCCTCAAATGTGCCGATAAACGCGGTGGGTGCTTCAACCAGATTTGTCACTTCATCGAGCAATGAGGCGTCTTCCGGTACACGCCCACCGACAGTTTTCGCCAACGCCGCAACGCTCTCTTGAATCATGCGCCGCCGTTCCGCTGCATCCAATTGAATGCCTTGTGAGCGCAGCGTATTGAGATAGCCGTCAGCGCTGACAATATCATGCTGCGGTGAAGCGTAAGGGCGCAGCCCGCGCGTAAAGTTGCTGCTGTTAACCCCTGCATAGCTGAACGGGATTAGGTGATGATCAAACAGCGCGGTCAGCCAGCGAATCGGGCGCGAAAACGCGACGCCGCTGCTGTTCCAACGCATCGACTTGACGAACTTAATCCCGCCGACAAATTCCGGCAGTTTTTCCGCCAAGACTTCCACCGCCGAACGACCGGAAACATGTACGGTCGCCATCACATACTTGCCACCATCCGTATCTTCCACGCGCAGTTGATCGACGGTCAGCCCGCGCGAACGTGCAAAGCCTTCAGCGGCTTTCGTCGGCTTACCCTGAGCATCAAAGGCACGGTCAGCGGCGGGACCTTTGTCGATGCGTTCCAGATCGGGCTGGCGGGCGATCACCTTGCGGGCGATCACTGCCAAGCGGCGCGGCGTTCCGTAGATTTCTAAGCCTTCGTGAGTCAAGCGTAGGTCAGCAAACAGCTTAGGCGCGGCGGTGTTCAACTGCGCGAGCGCAGTATCCAAATCGTCAGGCGGAAGTTCTTCTACGCCAATTTCGATCAAGACATCTTGTGGTTGATCGCCTAAGACTGCCGGGGCTGTAACCGCTGTTGCTGCGCTCCCAGTGTTTCCGGTTGACCAGAAAGCATTCAGCTTATCAAGCGGATATTCCATATCGCGGCGCTGATCATGATACGCACGGGCAACTTTGCGGGTCATTTCGCGCATACGCCGGAAGTATCCCGCACGTTCGGTCACGCCGATTGCGCCTCGCGCATCCAACACGTTAAACAAGTGGCTGCACTTAAGCACATAATCGTATGACGGAATCACCAGCCCTGCTTCGAGCGCGCGTTTGCTTTCGTTCTCATACGTGTCGTAGGTTTGCTTTAGACCAACCACGTCCGCGACTTCGAAATAGTACTTGCAGTGTTCGATTTCGCTTTGCAGGAAGATATCGCCATAATGCAGCGCATCCTGCTCGCTCATGCCGTGCATCCATTCGATATCCCACGCACGGTTCTTGTTTTGCAGCGGGATCGCAATTCGCTCCAATCCGTAGGTAATTTCAACGCTTACCGGATCAAGTTCGATACCGCCCGCCTGTTGGAAGTAGGTGAACTGCGTGATCTCCTGTCCATCCAACCAGACTTCCCAACCCAAGCCCCATGCGCCAAGCGCGGGACTTTCCCAGTTGTCTTCGACAAAGCGAATATCATGCTCGCGCGGGTTGATCCCAAGCGCCTTGAGCGATCGCATGTACAATTCTTGCGGATTACCCGGATCAGGCTTAAGAATCACCTGATATTGATAGTAGTACTGCATACGGTTCGGGTTTTCGCCGTAGCGTCCATCGTCGGGGCGCACGCTTGGCTCGACGTACGCGACGCGCCAAGGCTCAGGACCTAACACCCGCAGAAGCGTAGCCGGGTTTCCTGTGCCAGCGCCGACTTGAATGTTATACGGCTGCCACAATACGCAGCCCTGTGCTGCCCAAAACTCGTGCAGCTTGAGGATGATCTGCTGAAAACTCAGCGGTTGGTGTGCTGTCATGCGCCGTCCACAAGGCTCTTAACAACGGGTAAGGTTTCTGGCGGCTATTATAGGTGAAGCATGAAAGGGCGGAAAGGTGACTATCGCAGCAGGATCGAACGCAGAACTTCACAAACGATTGCGCACACTGATTTTGATCGCCATTGTGATCGCTGTCCTGTTTTGGGCAGCAGGACTAGTCATCCGTTCGGGCAACCGGATCGTCGTTTGGGATGATCTACGCTCAACCTTTATGGATGCAGCGCTGTTTCTTGATAACCCCTACGATGGCGCGGGTTATTTCGCCATGCCTTGGGCAAACTTTTTCCTGCTTCCATTCGATCCGCTGCCGCTGGAACTTGCAGCGCTGATCATGATCGTGCTCTATTTCACACTGCTGGCGGTGATGGTACACAAATTCGGCGGCGGTCGCCTATCGCTGATCGCCGCGCTTGGTTCCGCGATTGCCTTCGACGCTGCGCTGGAGATCAACATTGATTGGCTCGTAGTGATCGGGCTGCTCGTCCCGCGCGAATGGAGCGCGCCATTTTTGTTGATCAAACCACAGACGGCGTTGGGGTATCCGCTGGCATTTAAGCGGCGTGAGTTTGTGCGCGCCTCGATTGTCGGCTTGGTGACGTTGATCGCGGCGCTACTGATCTGGGGTGTGTTTCCGCTCGATTTACTCGAAAATATCCGCCGTTGGGAGACAAATCCGCTGGTCAATGTCGCGCCAATGGCAATCGTTGGCGTCCCCGTATCGCTTGTAATTGGTATCGCACTGGCGATCTTTGCGTTTCGGCGGCGTGATCCGGTGTATTCGGTGGCGGCAGGGGTATTCTTCGTGCCGTATGTCGCGCCTGTAAGCGCTCTGGTGATGTTTACGCTGCTATCCGCGCGTCACCCGCGCGCTTGCCTACTCGTTAGCGTGGTGATCTGGGCAGCCGTGATTCCGCTGGCAATTCGATTCATCGGGGGATAGGGAGCGTGCCGAAACACGCTCCTATCAAAGTTATTCACCGAGCTTGTAACGCTTGATATACGCGGCGTACTGCTGGTCGATCTGAGCTTTGCTTAAGCCGAACTGCTCCAACGAATAGCGATGCTCTTGAAATTTGCCGCGCGCATTATCTCGCAGCCAATCTTTCATATTTGCATCGGCTTCATTCGTCCAAGGCTGCTGCACCTTGGCGTAAATTTCTTTAACCGTCTCGACCGGATTTGAGACAAGATCGCCATAATGCACATCGACAAAGGTGAGCGCCGGGTTTTTATCGCGCACCATCTGGGCACGTTCGACACCTTTTTGCCACAAATCCGCCCACTGACGACCCACGGTGGCAAGATTTACTTGATGCGAAATCGGTTTTTGAACGGTTGCCATCAAGCTCGCCCATGAAGGGATCGCCTCGGCGGGGGAACGGTGCGTGAACACGATCACAGCGTTCGGGAATACATCCGCAATCGCATCAAGCGTGAACAGATGGAACGGCGATTTGAGCGCCCAGCGGCGCGGAACTTGCTTGAATTGAAGCACCTGTAACAAGCGGCGGTAGCGCTGATATTCAAGGCGGTGGTCATAGCGGCTGAGCCAATCGGTGTATTCCGCGCCTGCCCCGCGTGCGACATACTCGTAGCGGTGCATGAGCAGAAATACACATTCTTCCGGCTCATCGGCAGCGAGCGGGTGAATCGTTAGGTACTTCGGAATCGCGCCTGTGATCTGATTGACCGAACGCTGCCCGGAACGCACACGGTTGTCAGTTTCGTGCATCGGCATCGGGTCGGTCAATTCCCAGAACTTAGGGACACGCAGTTTGGGATCACGCGCCAGTAAGCGGTGCAGCAGAGTCGTCCCGGTACGCGGCAGCCCGGTAATAATAATCGGGCGCTCGATAGATTCATTTACGACGGTTGGGTTCGTACGAGCGAACGCTTCAAGCTGAAGCGCGATGCGAAGTTGGCGGGTAACCTCGCCGCGCAGTACCGAGCGTGTGAGATAAGTCGCATTCTCATTCGCAAGCACCGACTTCCCCAAAACCTCCAAGCCTTCCCAGTTCACCGCTGCATCAAACGTTTGTACTTGGGCAGCTTTGAGCGCCGCTTTCGTCAGGCTGTCCCGATCAAATTTGACGGGAAGCAAATTCAGTTGGTGTAGTGCGTCCGCAAGGCGAAGCACTACCGGAAGCAGCGCAGGGGGATTCGACTCATCAAATGTCGAGCGATGTTCAGAACGAAGCGGAGGTGTGCTCATTCAGTCCTCAAAAAAAGCTACCACGAAGCGAAATCTGCGCCGATTGTAACGCGAACCACCGCGCCACCAAGAGAATACGGAATCACATGGTCTGCTAATCACCTAAACGATACCGCTTGATGTAATCGCTGTACTGCTTATCAACGCCTTCTTTTGTTAGACCAAACTGCTCCAACGAATAGCGATGTTCTTGGAATTTGCCGCGCGTGTTATCCCGCAGCCAATCTTTCATCTGTGCGTCAGCTTTGTTCGTCCAAGGCTGCTGAAGCTTTTCGTAAACCTCTTTAACGGTTTCGATGGGATTTGAAACAATATCGCCGTAAAACACATCGACGAATTGAAGCGTTTTTGTCGATTGTCGAACGGCATCCGCGCGCGTCAAACCTTTGAGCCATAGATCAGCCCACAGGCGACCATTCGCCTTGAGATCGGATTCTTCGCTCAGCGCCTTCGTGGTGGTCGAAACAAAACTCGCCCACGACGGGATCACCGTTGCAGGCGAACGATGCGTGAATACAATGATCGCCCCCGGAAACGCATCAGCGATTGCATCCAAAGCAAATAAGTGAAAAGGAGACTTCAAGACCCAGCGGCGGGTGGGTTGACGAAACTGCATTACCTGCAAATAACGCCGGTAGCGCGCATATTCTGGGCGGTGATCATATGTGTCGAGCCATGCTTCATATTCTGGAAGCGCACCACGCGCGATATACGAGTAGCACTGCATCAGCAGCCAAAAGCACTCTTCCGGGTCGTCGGCAGCCATCGGATGAATCGTTGGAAACTTGGGGATAAACTGAAGCATCTGCCGAACCATCCCCTCCCCGATATGCTGCCGCTTCTCACTCTCTTGACTGGGTATAGGAGAGATTAATTCCCATAAACGCGGTGCGCGCATGTCCGGGTCACGCGCAATCAACCGGTGCAGCAGAGTTGTTCCGGTGCGCGGCAGCCCGGTGATAAAAATGGGGCGTTCTATTCGCTCATTGGCAGCAGTAGGATTTTCGCGTGTGAACGCCTCAAGTTGAAGCGCAACCCGAAGCTGCCGGACAACCTCCGAACGAAGCGAAGCGCGCGCCATATAAGTCAGGTTTGGCTGATTTAAGCTCGACTTCCCCAATATCTCCAGCCCGTCCCAATTGACTTGCGCATCAAATGTGGACATTTTCGCCGCTTTGAGGGCAGCAGCAGACAAATGCTTGCGATCAAACTTGACCGGAAGCAGATTCATCTGGTGCAGCGCATCTGCAAAACGCAGGACAAGCGGGATAAGTGCTGGCGGATTCGAGTCTTCAAACGTCGAACGATGTTCGGAACGAATCGGTGTCGTAGTCATCACATCCTCTAGTGAGCTAAGAGCCAATCCTGATTGTAGCGTGCCGCGCCGTTCAATTGGGGGAATTGGTTTCGGACGCTGCCAAAGAAGTCGCAATCGGAAGCGTAAACCAGAAAGTACTGCCCTTGCCAACCTCGCTTTCTACCCCGACACTGCCCCCCAACCGTTTGGCGATTCGTGCGCAGATTGCCAGCCCCAAACCATGCCCTTGAAGACGCTGGTGCTGGTTCAAGCGTTCGCCTTCGCGGAACAGCGCCGCTTGATCTTCCGGGCTGATTCCATCGCCATGATCGCGCACCCAACAGCGAACCATCTCCCCTTCTAGGGTTGCGCCAACTTCGATCACAGGGGGCTTTCCACCATATTTGACGGCATTCGATAGGTAGTTCACCCAGATTTCTTCCACCCATTGAGGATAACCTATCACGTTGGGGATGTCAGTCACGATACGGATTTCCGCTTCACACTCCAAAGATGCGATGTAGTCGTTGGTGCGGCTGCATGCGCTTTTCAATGTCTCGTTCATATCCATAGGAAACCGGGGAATTTGAGATTCAGCGCGTATGGAAGCGTATAAGAGCAGTTCATTGATGATGCTTACATTTCGCTGACTGGCGCTGATGATCGTATCAATGTATTTGAGGTGCTCTGGCAGCAAGCGATCCGCGTCGTCACGCATCAGCGAGGCATAGCCTAGTACGATCCCGATTGGGTTTTTCAAATCATGTGCGACCGTGTGTGCGTAAGAGTCCAACGTCTGGATCATCGCTTCACGTTCAAGTTCAGCGACTTTACTGCGTGTGATATCCATGACAAGGAGAACCCGCCCCGCAAGCTGACCCGGACGACGGTAAAGTGGCACGAGATGGGCATCAAAAAAACGCTGTTTGCCCGGCACGCTGCCATAAACGAATTCTTCGTTCCGTTCCTCATGCGGCGGTACCCGTTCGACAAATGCGCCAAGCATCGGAAACACATCACCCAGCGGCAGCCCAATCAGCGACTGGCTGGTACGTCCTGAGTTGCTTGCCGCAATCGGGTTCATTTGGAGGATGTTTCCTTTTAGGTCGAGAACTGCGACTCCAATCGGCATCCTATCGAAAACCGAGCGCAGCGCGATTGGCATCACATCAACCAACCGGAACGCGAACAGCGCAAACGCGATCAGCACAGTTCGCAGCCCCATCCCGATTAAGCCAAGATGAAGTGCGATCGGTGGCAGCGCTGCCAAGGTCAAAAACGCGCTTAAACCTAACATCGCAAGGCTGTTCACGAACAACAATACTGCCTGCCAACGATACGGTGCTTTCGTTATGATCATCTGCCGCGCAAAGAGCAGCGCGGAAAGGAGTATTGCGCCGTAAGCCCACATCAGACCGATTACGTAGATCACCCCTCTTTCGCTGGCAATCTCGTAAGACAAAAATGCGCTGCGTTGTATGCCGACCGAGCGCCAAACTTGATCAGCCGTAGATGGAAGAAATGTGAGGATGCTCACCGCCGCCGGAATGGACACCAAAAACATTACCCGACGCGGTTTCAGCCACTGCACCGCGCCGACGTACTCAAAAGCGAACAAAAGATTGAGCGCAACTCCGCCAAGCTGAACCGGAATGCGCACACGCCCCCAAAACAGCGTAGTTGCGGCATCTGGCGCGACCATGACTCCCAATACGGTTAATGCGTACCCGATGCCGCTCACGACATAAATGAAAAAGAGCATCGCGCCTTTGTTTTGGCGTCGCTCCCATGTAAACGCGGCGACAAATAAAACGACGATCATGACTGCGATTAAAACGACGAGATTCAGAATGTCAATGTACATGATGTTCGTTATGCAAGCACCTATATTCTGGAACAACTGCCCTTCTGATTATGCGCCATACTCCCCGCAATCGAACACAATTTGGGGAATTTTTAGGATCGTAACCTGATTGCCGCGTTAGGGTTATCACGCATATGAAGAAACTCTCACTGCGCGAACAATGGGCGAAACGCCCGAAGTCGCTTAAGCGGCTTGAAGACACCGAGCTTGTTGATCTCGCAAAAGCGGGCAGCAAAGATGCTTTTGGCGAACTGTACGAACGGTATGTCGAAAGAATCTACAGCTACATTTATTACAGGACGGGCAACCATCACGACGCGGAAGATTTGACCGCGCGCGTGTTCTTCCGGGCAATGGCGCACATCGAAAGTTACACCGAACGCGGCGTTCCCTTCCAAGCGTGGTTGTATCGCATTGCACACAATTTGATCGCCAATTGGCATAGGGATCGCGGGCGGCGCAAGATCATCGCCCTAGACGAATTTCTCGCCGCCAGCCTGAAATCGGATGCGCCCGATCAGCAGGCGGAGGAAAACGAAGAACGCGAAGCCTTATTAGCTGCGATCCGGCGCTTGCCGGAAGAACGCCAGCAGCTGCTTCTGCTCAAGTTTGTTGAGCGGCTTTCGAATGCGGAAATTGGTCAGCTTATGAACCGCACCGAAGGCGCGATTAAGTCCCTTTATCATCGCACGCTCATCGCTTTGCGCGATGAATTAACTGGATCGGGATCGCAGCGCGCATCCGGCGATTCGCTGAACACGAGGAAGGGTTGAAGCCTGCATGACTTATACGCCGAACAATACGTCGGGCGAACTGCCCATCGAGCAATTCGTCGCCAATGTCACCGATGCTGTCCAGTCGGGCAAGCAGAGCATCGCCTACTTCGTCGAGAAGTACGCGCTTGATCCTGAAGAAGCCGCGCAGTTTGTTCAGATGATCCGTCTGCTCGCATCCGCATTGGTTCCGGTTAAGCCGAACAAGGAGTTCACAAATCAGCTCAAACATGATCTGATCGGTGAACCAGAACGCACGCTGGTCGCGCGGCTAACGCAGCTCCCGCCGCGCGTGCAAATCGCGGCAATCGCAGCGTTGGGCGCGGGCTTGTGGTTGCTCGCCCGCCGCCGCTACGCTGCATTGGTTGAAGAAGTTGAAGGGGACGGTTCGGCAGAAATCGCCGCCGCCCGCTAGTTACCGGGAAGGCTGCTGATGAGATTGTTCAGCAGCCCCATTCCCCCGGTTGTGAATTCAAGAGCAAGCAAATCAATCCATTTGGAACACGAACTGCCAATTAGAAGCCTAAGGGATTAGGCGTGTTACTGCGAGGTAGATCAAGATACTTGCAGTAGCGACCGTCAGCGTTGAAATACCCAAAGCCAAGACCATCTTGCCTTTCTCTAAAGGCATTTCTAAGGTCGCCTCCGCTGGATTAGCCGGATTGAAATACACGTCAACACGTTTTCCGCGCGGGTAACGTCGCCGGAGATCATCGCGTGCTTCGGTGATGTTCCTGTTACCAAGAAGTGGTTCTAGGGTCAACCGAGTTCCTTGATACTGCTTGCCATCGACTTCATACTCATAAATGGCATGTGGAACGTAGTAGGTTCTCGTAAGCCCTATCGCAGAATTGAATATCTCTTTGGGTGTTACCTCCGACATAGTTATCATCCCGATTGTTCTCTTCCAAACACGCTTGGACTTTCTGCTGCGCGAAGTCGACCACAACCCATAAGCGACCAAACCCACACCAAGTATCACCACTGAGAGTGCAATGATTACCCCACGGGCTCCGACGTACATATAACCTCTTTGTGGAGATGCTACTTACTAGCGCAAGTAGATAGTTTATGTGAAATATTTCGCCACAGTCAAGTTGCGCGTGATTAGCTGAATTCCTAATTTCCGATAGGAAGGCTGCTGATGAGATTGTTCAGCAGCCCCATTCCCCCGGTGGTAAACGCGAACGTCACCCCCGTTATCACCAAAATGATCAATCCAATGGCGAGAAAGAGTGTCCCGCGCGGCGCGCCGAACTCAAGCGCGGATTCGCTCGGATTGGCAGGATTGTAATAGACCTGAAGCTGCCGCCCCGGCGGGTAATTCTGCGTGACGCGCCCAAGCACGGTCTGATAACTCCCCAAACCAACTTGATTGCCCACACTAACGCGATTCCCTTGATAACGATTGCCGTTCACAACGTATTCATACACCACATGCGGATAATAGCTGGTTGTCGTACCGCCCCGCCCCGAAGATGAACGGCGCATCTGCACTTCTGAGAACGTCACACGACCGGGAGCGGGCTGCCAATTCCGCTTCGCTGCGCTTAACGTCATAAATGAGCGTATGCCGGAAACCACAAACACTAATCCAATAATCAAAAACGGTACGGTCGTCAGAATAATCGTAAGCGATCCAAAGCCAGAGAAGATACCGTTGAGGTTCATACACATCCCTTTTGCTGACATGAGCAAAACTGTGCGAACAAGGATATGTGAACTCTACACGAATTTTGATTTTTGTACGTCACCGCCCGGCAACATGGCAGCGCTCAATCGTCAGCGACTGCCATTGAACGGTTGAACACTGCTCAATTGGCAAACCGATCATGTTCACAAGGTAGTCCATCGGGTAGTAGAGGTTGGGGATGAAATACAACCATTCGGTCTCATTATTCGGGATCACCTGCTCAGAACGCCCGGCGCGAATCATCGTATAAATCACCGGTTCGTTCAGGCAGCACCCCAGAACCATCGCGCCCTTTTCGTCTGCGTACGAATCAAGGAATGCGATTGCTTCATCGACTTCGGTCGGTACGCCAAACAATGGAGATGGTACAAAGATCATCAAGGTGAGCAGCGTCCACGCGGGAATTCGAAAATGCTGAACGACTCGCGCCAATCCAGCACCTGCCGCGAGGAATATCACCGGGGCAAGATATAAGTAGTTGCGTCCAAAAAACAAATTCCCAATTACCCACCCCTGAATCAGCAGCAATCCTAATGCGCCGCCCACCATGAAGATCATCAAATGCCACAAACGTCGATGAGGAATTGCAAGCAGCAGCAGTACGCCCACCACAATCGCCATAAACGAGCTTGTAAACCATGTGGCGAATATGTCGTTAAGCAGGGAAGCAATGTCCCGCATACCGAACTCATCAATATGCGACTCGATTACGCCGTTGAGCACACTAGGCAGATAAAACATGCTCCCGATGATCGCACCGGTGATCATGGGTGGCAGCATCCGCCGCGCATGATACCGCTGTGCTGCCGTCACACGCTTGAAGTACCAACCACGTCCTACCAGAAAAACCGCTGCACACGCGATCAAGATTGCCAGCGATGGCATGGTGAGCATCAGGGCTGCGCTCGTCAGCAGCAGGGGATAGCGGCGTGCGCGGTCGCTGTAAATCAGTTCAATCAAAATCAATGTCAAAGCGACCGAAAGCGTATAACCGCGCGCATTTACGGCATAATCCCCGTAAGCAAAGCACAGGGATAGCAGCACCGCCCCGGCGATACCCGTTGTCGGATTGGCAAGTTTTCTCCCCACCCGCATCATAAGCGCCAGCCCTATCAGCGCCGCCGCAAACGCCGGAAAGCAAAGGGTGAACGGAGACATGCCCATTGTCTGCGTGACCATCCATACAAACAACGAGTGGAGCATGTGGTTATTAGGCGCTTCATAAGACCCCAACGCACTCACAGGAGAGGAAACATATCGCGTCGCTGTATAGGTTTCATCATATCGAAGGGAGCGATTCAGATAGGGAACGGTATGCGCCGCAAAAACCAACAACAGCAGCACAGCGGTGATGGAATATCCGAGTCGGCGTTGACGCATTAGGGTTACCCTTCAGGCAGCGCATATTCAGAAAATTGTACCAAGACTTCAGCTTGTCTCGGTTTCGGCATTGTAATTGCGTCGTCATGAAATTTGGGATATACTGACGGGGTAGGGATAAATATCCCTAACCTCCTTCGCAATTTCCCTTCATCGCCTTATGCCGAGTGCTTGACATAAGGTGAGTTTTGCATGTATACTCACCGTTCACGTTGTTTTGAGATTCCGCCTGAGAATCCGGTCACTATTTCGCTAAGGGTTCGCACGGCGTGACCCACGTTTTCCGCATAAACTTTTTTCCTCGGTTGGTTGTGGGTAAGGAGCAACAGTTTTGCGTCGGCTAGGCTACACCAAGAGTTATGCCCGCATCCCCAGCGTCCAGGCACTCCCCTCGCTCATTGAAGTGCAGTTGGATTCGTTCAACTGGTTTCTGGCGGAGGGATTGGCAGAGCTTTTCGACGAGATCAGCCCGATCGAGAGCTACAATGGCAACCTGAAACTCTACTTCCCCGGTAAAAGCCGCGAAGCACAAGAGTTCGGGCTGCGCTACTGGTTTGAAGAACCCAAGTATAGTGAAGAAGTTTGCTTGGAACGGGATATGTCCTTCGCCGCGCCGCTGTATATTCGCGTGGCATTGGTCAACCGTGAAGCAGGTGATGAGGTCGTCATCTCGGATATTTTCCTCGGTGACTTCCCGATCATGACCGAAACGGGTACGTTCATCATTAACGGTACGGAGCGCGTGGTCGTCAGCCAGTTGATCCGCTCCCCCGGTGTTTACTTTGATGCGGAAGAAGATCGCACGACGGGGCGAACGCTCTCCAACTCGAAGTTGATCCCGGATCGCGGCGCGTGGATGGAATTTGAAACACGCAAGAGCGATTACCTGACGATCAAGTTCAACCGTAAACGCACGATCCCCGTGACGATCCTGCTGCGCGCACTCGCCGCCGTCAGCGACGGACTGCCCGGTGTCCAGTCACCGATCCAGTTTGGCACGGACGAGGAAATCATCGAACTGTACCGTCAAGTCGATGATAACCCGGATCACCATTACATTCAGTCCACACTCAAGATGGAACCGGTGTGGGAGCTGAAGAAGGATCAAACGATTGCGCAGGCGGCGCTGATCGAGTTTTACCGCCGTATGCGCCCCGGCGATCCGCCGACGCTCGACAACGCGCGCGAATATCTGGAAAGCCAGTTATTCGACCAGCGCCGTTATGACTTGGAGCGCGTGGGACGTTATAAGCTGAATCAGCGGCTCGGTTTAGATGGGCTGATTCCGCGCACGTTCCGCACTGTGACCAAGCATGACGTGGTGCGTCTGCTGGAACGCATGATCAATATCAACAACGGCAAGATCGGCAAAGATGATATTGACCACCTCGGCAACCGCCGCGTGAAAACCGTTGGTGAGCTGATTCAGAACAAGCTCCGCATCGGTTTGCGCCGCACCGAGCGCGTGGTCAAAGAACGCATGTCGATCCGCGAAAGCGAAAACCTGACTCCGGTCGCGTTGGTGAATATCCGCCCGATTGTCGCATCGATCCGCGAATTCTTCGGTTCGTCGCAGCTTTCGCAGTTCATGGAACAAACCAACCCGCTGGCGGAACTTACGCACAAACGCACGCTGTCCGCGCTCGGTCCCGGCGGTCTGCGCCGTGAACGCGCAGGCTTCGATGTCCGCGACGTGCACCACAGCCATTACGGGCGCATTTGCCCAATCGAAACGCCGGAAGGTCCGAACATCGGTCTGATCGGTCGCTTGGCGAGCTATTCGCGTGTGAATCCGTATGGGTTCATCGAAACGCCGTATCGCAAGGTCGTGAAGTTCCTCCCGCCGTCCGATCCGCGCCTGTTGGGGCGCACGATCCGCGAAGACGTGATGACTGCCGATGAAACGGTTCTGGCGAATGATGGTGATGTCGTAACCGAAAAGCTGATTCAGGCATTCGTCAAAGCCGGAATCGAACAAATTCCGGTGCAGCCGTTCATCAGCGGCGATATCGAATACTTGTCGGCTGACCGTGAAGACGATTTCGTGATCGCGCAGGCGAACAGCCCGCTCGATGATCTGAACCAGTTTTCAACGGATCGCGTTTCGGCACGCTTCAATCAGAAGTTCTTGTTTGTGCCGGCGCGCCGCATCGATTACATGGACGTGGCAGCCCGTCAGATCGTTGGTATCAGCGCTTCGTTGATCCCGTTCCTTGAACATGACGACGCCAACCGCGCCTTGATGGGTTCAAACATGCAGCGTCAAGCCGTTCCCCTGCTTGCGCCGGATGTCCCCATCGTCAGCACGGGTATGGAGCAGCAAGCCGCCTACGACAGTGGTCAGTTGTTGATCAGCGATGTCGAAGGCGAAGTCAGCAGCGTGCAGGGCGACCGGATCATCATTCACACGACGAACGGTGACGAGCGCATTTATAAACTGCGCAAGTACAACCGCTCCAACCAGTCCACATGCGTCGATCAGCGTCCGATTGTCCGTAAAGGACAGCATGTCGTCAAAGGCAGCGTGCTGGCGGACAGCAGTTCGACCTACATGGGCAATCTGGCGCTTGGTCATGACGTATTGGGCGCGTTCGTGTGCTGGTTTGGCGGCAACTACGAAGACGCGATTCTGATCAGCGAGGATATGCTCCGCGCCGACAAGTTCACGAGCATTCACATCGAAAAGCATGAAGTCGAAGCGCGTGATACCAAACTCGGACCGGAAGAAATCACCTACGATATTCCCAATGTCGGTGAAGATGCGCTGAAAGACTTGGATGAGTTCGGGATCGTTCGCATCGGCGCGGAAGTCGGTCCGAATGATATTCTCGTCGGCAAAATCACGCCGAAGGGCGAGAAAGAACTCAGCCCGGAAGAAAAGCTCCTCCGCGCAATCTTCGGTGAAAAAGCGCGTGAAGTCAAAGACTCATCGCTGCGTCTGCCGCATGGCGAACGCGGCAAAGTCGTCGATGTCAAGACCTTCACACGCGACGAACATCCTGATCTCCCGGCGGGCGTCGAAAAGATGGTGCGCGTCGCTGTCGCCCAGAAACGTAAGCTGACCGTCGGTGACAAGATGGCAGGTCGTCATGGGAATAAGGGCGTGATCTCGAAGATCGTGCCGATTGAAGATATGCCCTACTTGAGCGACGGTCGCTCGGTCGAGATCATCCTGAATCCAACAGGTGTTCCCGGTCGTATGAATCTCGGTCAGGTGTTGGAAATTCACCTCGGATGGGCGGCGGAACGACTCGGTTTCCGTGCGATTACGCCTGTATTCGACGGCGCAAAAGGTGAAGAAATCGAAGCGGAACTCGGTCGTGCATGGCTGATCGACTACGTGTGGCGTTTGATCACCGACCGCGCTTGGCTGTGGATTCAGACCGAAGACTATGATCCAATGCAGTACGAGGATGACGACGAAGTGCGCCGCCTGTACGTGCATCAGTGGCTCGACGGACGCGGCTATAACAGTGAAGAACTCCTTCACAATACCGACTACGCACGGCGTGCCGTGCTGGCGGAGTGGCTGCGCGAACAAGGTTACGAGCCAACCGACCTGCTCAACTGGGATAATGTCGAGCTGAACACAACGGAACGCAAGCGCCGCGATAAAAACGCGATGACCATCTCGATCCAGCATTGGATGATGTGGGCAGACCCCGGCGTTGAAATTCCCGAAGGCGTTGAAGGGTGGGATTTGCTCCCCTATGCGGATAAAGTGATGTTCCGCACAGGACTCCCGATCCCGCACTACGGCAAGCACACGCTGTTTGATGGGCGCACGGGCGAACCGTTCGACCAAGCCGTGACGGTCGGCATGATCCATATGCTCAAGCTGGCGCACCTTGTCGAAGACAAAGTCCACGCGCGCTCAACCGGTCCGTACAGCCTTGTGACGCAGCAGCCGCTTGGCGGTAAGGCACAATTCGGTGGTCAGCGCTTTGGTGAAATGGAAGTGTGGGCGTTGGAGGCTTACGGCGCGGCATACACGCTCCAAGAAATGCTCACCGTCAAGTCGGACGATGTGCAGGGGCGCGTCAAGACGTATGAAGCGATCATCAAGGGCGATCCGATTGAAGAACCGGGCATCCCAACCAGCTTCCGCGTGTTGGTGAAAGAACTCCAAAGCCTCGGCTTGGCAGTAGAAGCGATCAGCGAGTCCGGTGAAGTCGTGCGCTTCGGCAAAGAAGATGAGCGCATGGTACTCGGCAAGATCGGCGGTAAAGATGGGCGCTCAAGTTCAAACGGCGACATCCCCGCGATTTTGGGCAGCGACTCGCTCGACTAAGCAGC
>JAPKMU010000082.1 GCA_026645745.1 Anaerolineae bacterium
AAGTTCAATCCCAACGTTCAGCGGAAATGGATCGTGAACGAACAGGGTGAACGCGAGCGTGTTTACCTGTGTACCAAATGCATCAAGACCTTGGCAAAAGTTTAAATCACACATCAGCAATTGTAGAAGCATAGGGACGAGGGAGCGATTATAAACCCCTCGTCCCTATGCTTTTTCTCCCTCAAGCGCCTGTTTCAGGCGCGCCATGTTTTCGGCAACAGAAGCCGCAGTATTATAGACCGCGCTTCCCACAACGAATATCGAAGCACCCGCCTGAGCTGCGTCGGCGATTGTGCTGATGTTGATACCCCCATCCACACTGATCGCAAACCCGTAGTTTTGTGATTCCCGAAGCGATGCCGCCGCACGAACTTTCTCAAGCGTGTGCGGGATAAGCGGCTGTCCCCCAAAACCGGGTTCAACCGTCATGATCAGCAGCAGATCGATTGCCGGCAGCAAATGGATTATGGAATCAAGCGGGGTATTTGGTTTGACCGAAAGACCTGCCTTTGCACCCAACGCGTGAATCGCCGCGACTGACCGCATGGGATCGGGCGAGGCTTCAGCATGAACAGTGATCCAGTCTGCACCCGCTTCGCGGAAGGAAGGGATGAGATGATCAGGATCAACCGTCATGAGGTGAACATCAAGCGGTAAATGGGTGACGCGCTTAACCGCACTCACGACAATTTGACCCATCGTGATCGGCTCAACGAAGCGCCCATCCATAACATCGATATGAATTTGAGAAGCGCCCGCCAATTCCGCCGCTTGGACTTGCTCCCCTAGACGGGTGAAGTCCGCTGCGAGAATAGACGGCGCTAACCGAGGTGATGGTGTCACCATGTTCACCTTTCAAAACCGAAGCGCGCATTTTACCCGAAGCCTTGTCAAAAATGTAGGACGGATGTGGCGCGATGCAGCGGCTTGTATGGTTTTCACATTGGAATACATATAGCATAAATGTGTTACGGTGTGCGTTTCAATGGCTGAAAACTTGATGAGACTTCACGTCGGATCTCGCATGGAGAGCGGTTATACTCATTGCAAGCAGCGGTGAAAAAAACTGGCAGGAGCATATTTGATGGCAGAAATGCAGTATCGCCGTTTGGGAACATCCGGCATCAAGGTGAGCGCAATTTCATTGGGGGCGTGGCTCACGTATGGAAGTGATCGTCTTGCCGAAGAAAAAGCAATTGCCTGTATACACACGGCGGTCGAGGCAGGTATCAACTTCATCGACGTGGCGGATATTTACGCTTACGGGCGGGCGGAAGAAGTCGTCGGGCGTGCAATTAAGGGGATGAAACGCTCTGATCTGGTGGTCAGCACAAAAGCGTATTGGCCCATGAGCGATAACGTGAATGATCGCGGGTTGTCACGCAAGCACATCGTCGAGTCGGTTGAAAAATCACTGAAGCGCTTTGATCTGGATTATCTTGATATTTTCTTCTGTCATCGTTTTGACCCGGAAACGCCGATGGAAGAAGTTGTGTTGGCGCTCGATGACCTGATTCGTCAGGGAAAAATCCTGTATTGGGGTACATCGATGTGGGCGGCAGGGAATATCGCGGACGCTTACGATGTGGTCAACCATTACCGGACGCATCGCCCGGTGACCGAGCAGCCGCTCTACAACATGCTGGATCGGCATGTGGTTGAAGGTGACCTAGAAAAAGAAGTTGCCAAGCGGGGGATGGGGCTAGTGGTTTGGAGTCCGCTGGCTCAAGGTGTGCTGACGGGCAAATATAACGATAGTGTGCCGGAAGACAGCCGCGCCAAGAATGTCGATTGGGAATGGTTCAAGTCGCAGTTAACCGACGAACGTTTGGCGAAAGCTCGGCAGATCGGGGCGCTGGCAAATGAGATGGGAACAACCCCTTCGGCATTGGCATTGGCGTGGGTACTGAAGAATCCAGTTGTCGCCAGCGCGATCATCGGCGCAAGTCGACCGGAGCAGATTCACGAGAATCTGAAAGCGCTCGACGTAGAAATCACGGAAGAAATCGGCGCACGTATTGAGCAGATTCTTCAAAGCAAGGCTGTATAAAGAATAAAACATGGCAATACGCAGAGAGCGCTTGGACTTGCCTCTCTGCGTATTTTTTTCTGGATTTGTCTTAAGTGGTGGCGGATTTACGGCGATTGGTGATCACTTTTTCGATCTCAACCGCGAACAAGATGATCGATGCCAGCGCGAATCCGATCCCCAATTCCGGCAGCCGGAGCGGGAACGTCTCGAAGATCGTTTGCATGAATGGCAGATAGATCACGCCGAGCTGTAAGCCAAATGTCAAAAGGACGGCAAGGAACATGAACCGGTTCGCGCCAAAACCCCGGCGGAAGAATGACTGTTTTTCGCCGCCCGAAATTGCCATGACATGGAATATCTGACCTAACGCCAAAACGGTAAATGCCAGCGTGCGCGGAATACGTTCGGCTTCGTCGATGAGCGCATTTCCTGAACCGCTTTCTTCGCCGCCAGATGTTTCACTTTCGCTGATCGTTAGGGTTGTGCTCAAACGGGTTTCCGGAGTGAGTTCATCCCAGTTTTCCGGTACGAGTTCTTCATCCACCAGTTCAACCAACTCGGTGCGCGTCATCTGCTCAATCCCCAATGTATTGCTGAATGGGACGAGTCCGTGCGCCGTATGCCCATAAATGAATGCGCCGAGCGTAAGCGCAGCGAGGAGCACCGCGCGCCAGATGATTCGTGAGCCAACGCCATGCGCGAAAATACTCTCGTTAACGGGACGCGGCGGACGACTCATTACGCCGGGTTCGGCGGGATCAAAGCCGAGTGCGATAGCGGGAAGTCCGTCGGTGACGAGGTTCACCCACAAAATCTGAATCGCCAGCAGGGGAATTGGCAAACCGACGAGGATACCGACGAACATCACGAGGATTTCACCAACATTGGAGGAAAGGAGAAACAGCACGAATTTACGGATATTGTCGTAAATGGTGCGTCCTTCTTCGACAGCGGCGACGATGGATGCGAAATTATCGTCGGTTAAGACCATATCCGCCGCGCCTTTGCTGACCTCTGTTCCGGTGATGCCCATTGCGACGCCGATATTCGCCTGCTTGAGCGCAGGGGCATCGTTCACGCCGTCACCTGTCATGGCGACGATTTGCCCTTGTGATTGCAGCGTCTTGACCAAGCGCAGCTTGTGTTCTGGCGAAACTCGCGCAAATGCCGATGTTTGACGCACCGTTTCCCCAAGTTGATCATCGGTCATCTTTTCGATTTGCGCGCCTGTGACTGCTTTATCGCCTTGCTTGATGATCCCCAAGTCGGACGCGATGGCTTCGGCGGTCAAGGCATGATCGCCTGTGATCATAATCGAACGAATGCCTGCATCTTTCGCAGTCTGTACGGCGGCTTTGGCTTCGGGTCGTGCCGGATCAACGATGCCAATCAAGCCAACAAGGTTGAGATCGCGTTCGATTTGCTCGGTAATTTCGCCGGGAACTTCAGTATGGACGCGGTAAGCGACGCCCAGCACGCGCAGTCCTTGACTTGCCATACGGTCGATCTGCGTCTGCCATTCGCGGCGGCGCTCCGGTGTAAGCGGCTTGATCCCATCAGGCATGTGTTCACTGGATGCCCATTCGACCAAACGATCCGGCGCGCCCTTCGTGATTGCCACGTAACCACCCGTGCCAAACAGCGCATCCGCTTCTGGCGATTTGACATCATGAATCGTGGTCATCGCCTTGCGTTCACTGCTAAAAGGAAGTTCAGCAACACGGGGAAGGTCTTTTTCGAGCGCTGCTCGCGTCCAACCAACCTTTTGCGCTGCGATCAACAGCGCACCTTCAGTGGTATCGCCAACCACCCTAAGCGAGTTGTTCTCGCCCGCCTCAAGATAAGCATCGGTTGATAATGCCATTGACTTGAGAAAGCGCCCGACAGCGGTATCCGTGTTCGGATCAAGCTCCTTGCCATTTTCCATGAAGTCCCCTTGATCACTGTAACCAATACCAGTGACATGGACATCTTCATGACCGGGCAGACTGAGCAGTGTCGCCGTCATTTCGTTTTTTGTGAGCGTGCCCGTTTTATCCGAGCAAATCGTCGTGACCGAACCGAGCGTCTCAACTGCGGGCAGACGGCGGATCAGGGCATGGCGCTTGACCATGCGCGCCGCGCCGAGGGACAGACTCACGGTGATGACTGCCGGAAGTCCTTCAGGAACGGCTGCGACGGCGAGACTGATGGAGGTAATCAGCATGTCGGCAAGGCTGAAACCGCGCAGCAGTCCGGCGATAAACACGATCACCACGATGATCAGGGCAGCGCGTACCAGCACGACGCCGAGCTTGTCGATGCGGTCTTGAAGTGGGGTGCGCGTCTCCTCAACGTTCATCAACATGTTGGCGATCTTGCCGAGCTGTGTTTTTAAGCCCGTTTCGGTGACGATCATTTCGCCGCGTCCATAGGTGACGCTTGTTCCCATGTAGACGCTGTTGCCGCGGTCACCGATCCCGACTTCGGCATCACCGGGGATCGGGTCGATGTTCTTATAAACGGCGTGCGATTCTCCTGTGAGAGCGGCTTCCTCGATTTGCAGGTTCACGCTGTTCACAATGCGACCATCCGCCGGAACGCGATCCCCTTCGCCAAGCAGCACGAGATCACCGGGAACGAGATCATGTGCGCTCACCTGCTCGACTTTGCTGTTGCGCCGGACACGCACGAGCGGCGTTTGCATCGAACTGAGCGCAGCGAGCGCTTGTTCGGCGCGGTATTCCTGATACGTGCCGAGCACAGCGTTCAGGATCACGATCACAAGGATGACCAACACATCCTTAATATCACCGAGAAATAGTGAGACGATGGCGGCAGCCAGTAGAACGATCACCATAACATTTTTGAACTGCCCAATGATGAGACTGAGAAGGTTGGTACTCTCCCCAGTTGGCAGTTCATTTTTTCCGGTTTCACTCAATCGTTTAGCGGCATCGTCAGACGTTAAGCCGTGTTCGATCGATGTATTGAGGTGCTTTTCCGTCTCTTTGACGGATAAACGAAAGAAATCTGGCATCAGCGTCCCTTTGCAGTACGAGTTTACGCGATTGTACGAGTCCGGTTCATCTAAGAACAGGTGAGATTACTATGATCACATTTTCCGTAATCGACAAGGGAATAATGGTGGACTTGCGGATAGGGCGCTAAACACATCACTGCCGCGCTTGCTGCCCCTACAATGGGAACACTGGTAGACTAGCGATAGGCAGCCGTATCTTGACGATTCATATTCCCGGTACAACACCACCTTTAGGTCCGATTGTTCCGGCTGACCCCCCAACGCCTCAGCCGATTGATCCGCCCGTTCCGATTCCAGCCGATCCACCGCTGCGCACGCCGATTGATCCGCCTCAGCCTGTTGTTCCGGTAGACCCACCCAATCCAACTCCAGCCGATCCGCCGCTGCGCACGCCGATTGATCCACCTGTCCGCCCGCCGACGCCGGATCAGCCTCCGACGATTGATCCGCCGCCTGTTCGGACACCACCGACCGATCCGCCAATGCCGACTCCAATCGATCCACCGACGGTATAGAGTGATTGTTGCTGAGTGAGAAATTTTGTTCTATCATTGTCACAGGTTTCGCAGCAAAATCGAGGTCATCATGGCGGTTGATCTGAAAGCGGCGCGTGATTTTGTCTATCAAAACGGTTCGCTGTGGGAGCGGGCATTATTCGCCCACTTGTTTCAGGGTGGCAGTGTGGAGCGGGTTTACGATTGCATTCGTCCATACAAGAACCCGGACAATGGATTCGGTCATGGTTTTGAGCCAGATGCACGCTGCCCTGATTCCAATCCGATAGCACTTGAATTCTTGTTGAGTATGATGACGACGTTTGGCATTCCAGCGGGAAACTTGCTCGACGGGACAGCGGCATGGGTGGAATCGGTTCAGAACGAAGATGGTACGCTGAGAAATCCAGCGTCACTCTTCGATTATCCGCTTGCGCCTTGGTGGGCGGGATGGGGTGGTCAAACTGCGCCCGATTCGATTGTGGGGAATCTGGGATCGTATGGGCTTGGGTCTCCCACGCTGCGGGCACGAACGGCGGCGTGGGCGGATACGCATCTCACCGAAACGCATATCGCTCAAAACGATTGGTTATTCATGGCGTATCATGGCTTTGATTACTACTTTGGCATTGTCACTGATCACCCGGAGCGTGACCAAGCCGTTGCCGCGAATATCCGCCAATGTGCCGCCAGTGCGAAACCAGAGCAGTACTATCAAATCTTTCGCTATGTGCCCAACCCGGATTGGAATGATTCTATACATATTCCCGACGGGGTGATGAATCGGATGCTTGATCACTTGGAAACCGCCCAGCAACCCGACGGAAGCTGGCACGATGAACATGTTTTGCCGCAGTGGTACCCTTATACGACGATTCTCGTGTTATATGGACTGCTCAAACACGGACGCGTGCCTAGCACGGTTTAAAGCGTCAGGAACGAATCAAAAAGGACAGGGGCACATCCCTGTCCTTTTTGTATCCTGAATTGACGCGATTACATGTAGGACTGCATCAGTGTGGCAAGCGCATCCTGTGACGGGCGCAGTTTTTCTTCTGGCAGGTGAGCGAGCGGCGTATTCACGATACCGAGCGTTTCGCCATAGACGGGACGCGGTTCTTCGTAGTAAATCAACCCGGTGAGGAACAACTGCTCGGTCTGTGCCTTTTCGAGCGTGGCAATCGCCGATGCGCGGTTGCGCGGATCATGATCGTGCGACAGCTTCTTGAGTGCAATGTACGAGCCGTCGTGCATTTGCACTTCGACGGTTGACCCTTCTTCGTAATCACCAACGGTGATTTCTTCGCGCTCCGGGACGTAACCCTTGGGCATGTAGTCGATTTCGTGGAGGGCGATCTCGTTCTTTTTGCCGTAGTCGTAGCTCTTGTTGCCCTTCGGATCGTTGTTGAAGGTCACGCACGGGCTGATGATGTCAATCACGGCAGTACCGCGATGGCTGATCGCCGCCTTGATGAGCGTCTGCACTTGCTTCGCGTCACCGCTGAACGAACGCGCCACAAAAGTCGCGCCGCCGATGATCGCTTCAAGACACAGGTCAATTGCGGGGAGTTCGTTGCGTCCGTAATACTTGAGTTCCTGACCTTCGTCAGAAGTGGCGCTGAACTGCCCTTTTGTTAAGCCGTACACGCCGTTGTTTTCGATGATATACACGAGCGGCACGTTGCGGCGGATCAAATGCTTAAACTGCCCAAAGCCAATGCTGCCCGTATCGCCGTCACCGCTGACCGCAACCGCGACGAGATCATTGTTGGCGAGCGTTGCGCCTGTGGCGACGGACGGCATACGCCCGTGTACTGCGTTAAACCCATGCGAACCTTTTAAGAAATACGCCGGGGTCTTGCTGGAACAGCCGATACCGCTCAACTTGATCACGCGGTACATCGGTAGAGACAGATCATAGGCTGCGCTGATGATCTGGTTAGAAATCGAATCGTGACCGCATCCGGGACACAGTGTACTGGTCGCGCCGCGGTAATCTTGACGTTCTAGCCCAAGTTCATTCGGCATGGTTAGTTTCCCTTACTCTCTCGTCGCCTGCTTCTCGACCGCCATGATTTGATCAAACACCCACTGCGCGCTCATCGGCAGGGTATCGCCGCACGGCAGGGATACCATGTGACGGGTATCTTCCGCAATTTCCATACGGAGGATTTGCGCCATCTGACCATCGAAGTTGTTTTCGATCAAGTACACGCGGTCATGCGAAAGCACAAACTCGCGCACGCTTTCCGCAAGCGGAAGCGCCCGGATGCGCAGATAGTTCGTCTGTACACCTGCTGCCGCAAGCTGATCGCGCCCTTCTACGATTGCCGGGTCATTTGAGCCGTAGCTGATGATGCCGATCTTCTTCGCCGGATCATGATCGATGACGGGCTGGGGGAGCAGGGCGCGTGCGCTGTCGATCTTGAAGCGTAGACGGGTCATATTCTTAACCCAGTCGTCGCCGCGTTCGCTGTATACCGCCATCTCATTGTGACCTGTTCCGCGTGTGAAGTACGCGGCGCGCGGGTGATTCGTTCCGGGAATGGTACGGTAACCGACGCCATCACCATCGTAATCCTTGTAGCGTCCCCAATCGCCTTTTTCGCTGATGAAAGCACTCAACTGCTCGGCATTGAGGAGCTTGCCGCGATTGATCGGCTGATCCGGGTAATCAAACGGATCGCTCATCCACAAATTCATGCCAAGATCGAGATCGCTCAGTACGAAAATCGGCGTTTGCAGTTGGTCGGAGTATTCAAAGGCACGCCAGCCAAATTCAAAGCATTCTTTCACGCTGCCGGGGAGCAGAATCGGGTGACGGGTATCACCGTGACTGAGGAAGTGGGTGAATAGAATATCGCCCTGACTGGTGCGTGTGGGCAGCCCGGTACTGGGTCCCATACGGGTGATATCCCAGATCACGCATGGAATTTCGGCATAATAGGCAAGCCCCGCGAATTCTGCCATCAAGCTGAGACCGGGTCCGCTCGTAGCGGTCATCGAACGAGCGCCAGCCCAACCTGCGCCGATGATCATACCGATGGCGGAGAGTTCATCCTCTGCCTGAGCGATAGCAACCGTGCTTTTGCCTGTCTCAGGGTCACGACGCAGCGACAGATTTTCCAGCACGCCATCAACGACGCTGGTTGACGGGGTGATCGGATACCACGCGACGACCGTCAGACCGCCAAACAGGGAACCGAGCGCGGCGGATTCATTACCTTCGATCAAGATCTTGCCCGCAGTCGCGTTCATCGGCTCGAAGCGGAACGGGTCAGACTTGACCGTGTTCGCTTTCATCCACTGATATGCCAGTTCTGCGACCCCAAAGTTCATCTGAGTCGGTTTTTCTTTATTGTTGAACTGATCGAGGAGCGCGCGGCGGATAATATCCATTGGAATATCGAACAAGGCTGCGACCGCACCGACGTAGACCATATTGGAGATACGATCACGGAAGTCGGTTGGAATCTGCGCCTGTGTGACCAATTCCTTGACGGGTACTTCGTAGTAAACCACGTCGGCGCGGCTCTTACCCCATTTCCAGTCGGACGGGATGATCACGACACCGCCGGGGGGCAGGTTGGCAATGTCTTCCGCCGCCGTGTCTTGATTAAACGTCACCGCGACCTCAATCACGGACTTGCGTGCAACATATCCATCTTTGCTGGCACGGATGGTATACCACGTCGGCAAGCCTTTGATGTTTGAGGGGAACAAGTTCTTCCCACTAACCGGGATGCCCATGCGAAACAGCGACCGGATGATCACAGCGTTCGATGTTTGGCTTCCCGAACCGTTCTTGGTAGCGACCATCAGAGCAAAATCATTGACGACGGGTTTATTCGCCGCCTGCATTTGAACGTTCGTCTGCGCTTCTACTGCCATAATTGGTTCTATTACTCCTATCCGTCTCCTGAAAAAAAGCTACGGGGTGGTATTTGCTGGGGCTGCCGCTGCCCGCTCGATCACTTGCATACGCGGCTGATGACGAAGCAACTGCGTGTGTTCGACGAAAAGCTGACGCGCTCGTTCGTAATCCGCCGCGCAGATAGCATCCAATATACGTTCGTGATAGTCCCAGACTTGATCGTGATAATCGTAGTCCGCATAACGATTCAGTTCAACCGCTTCGTAGGCATCCCAATATGCCTCTAAAAGCCCCATCACAAATGGGTTTTCCAACCGCTTAAATACGGTCAAGTGGAAACGGCGGTGTTCTTGGCTGGGGATGATGATATTTGCCCCTAGGAGCTTCTGGCGGGCACTTTGAACACAAGCGCGCATTTCGTCTTTATCCTCATCGGTCAAGCGCTCACAGGCTTCAAACCAGAATGCGGTTTCGATGTGATTGCGAAGCTGACCGAACAATTCGAAACTGCCCGGTTGAAGCGCGAGGGCGCAAAACAGACTCAGGCGCACAGCGGGTGTAAAGGTGTACTCGCGCATGCGCATTCCGGTTTTCGAGCGAACTTCGACTAGTCCCAGCGCACGCGCGACCTCAAGCTGTTCACGCACTTTGCTGATGCTAATGCCGAGATGCTCCTTATCCTGTAATTCATTGATCGTCGGCAGCCGGTCACCGGGACTGTAGCCGCGCTGAACGATGTACGCTAACAATTCTGAATCGAGGTCAATTTGAGGCATCATCAGCAAATGGGGTATTCATCAGATCAATCAGTTTAAAAGGATTGAAATGATTTTATCCCGCTTTTGGCGGTTTGTCCATGTCAATTCGTGAGTTTTTACAAACGCGGGATTTTTACAAAGGTTATACAACACTATACAACATTACAACAGCCATAACGAGTAAGCTGAAACACTGTAGATGACAGGAGAGTCTCACGAATATGGCAACTTATCAAAAAATCATTGGATGGATGCTCGTCGCGGTTTTGCTGCTGACAGGTGCAAGCGGCATACTCGCTCAAGAACCCAGTATCACGGCTGGCAGCCCTGTGATAGGTCAGATCAGCACGGAACAGCCGATACTTCGTTACAGCTACGCGGTACCGGGTGCGCAGACCGTCACGTTACAAGCACTGAGTGATACAGTCGCCCCGACCCTTCGCATACTACTCGCGGGCGATGTGGTTGAGGAAGCCGCAAATACCGAGGGTGTGACCACCCTCACGCTGACTGCGTTTTTGAGCGCTGGAACGTATACCGTCGAGGTTGGATCAGCAAATGGCGCAGTTGGCACGGTGTTTACGCTGATTGAAAGTGAGATTCCAGTTTCGGCAGAAACGCTGTTTCCTCAGATGTTCTCCGGCGGACAAGTTAGCCCAGAAAGTCCGGCAGCGCTGTTCACGTTCGGTAACTTTACCGACTTCACGCTGCTTTATGTGGACAGCGTCCATGTTGAACGCGCGCCGCTGCTGCGTGTGGTAAATACGCTGACGGGTGAATCAGTGGCACAGATGAGCGGTGGAGCGCTCGGAATTCGGCTGCGGTTTGCTCCGGGAAACACAAATTACACGCTTGAGGTGATTCACAGTGGCACATCTGATCAACCGGAAGGTTTTTCAGTGTGTTTGACAAGTGTTTCGAGTCCCTCGTGTGAAACCTCCGCGAATGTAGTTGTACCGCCAGACATAGCGCTGACGCCGCTTTCTCCCGTCGTTACGGCTGAACCGGGTGCGACCGCGTGTACTGTCGCGTCCAGCGCGGGGGGCGCGGTGAATATCCGCCAGAGCGCGACCACGAATTCAATCATTCTTGGTTCGCTTCCCAACGGTGTTAGTGCTGAGGTCGTCGGGCGTTCGCCGGATGGCACATTCTTCAACATCCTCTACAACGGGATCAACGGGTGGGTGTCCGCTTCGGTGGTCACAGCCAGCGGTGATTGCGGCTCTGTGGCAGTTGTCAATCCGCCAGCGCCAATTGTTCCGACGGCTGTTCCGCCGACCAGCACACCGATTCCGCTGCCGACGGCTGTTCCGCCGACTGCTGCTCCGTCAGGTCCTTGCTTAATCCGGCTGACCGCCCCGACGCGCATCTACACAATCCCGAACGCGGATATTTCGAACCTGTTCGATGAAGTGGGAGCGGGCGGCGAACTAATCCCGACAGGGCGCTTGGCAGATAACTCGTGGTGGCACACGAATTATGCGGGTGCGTGGATTCAAACCAGCACCTTTGGCGTGAGCGCTCAGGTGACCGGAGACTGCTCGGCACTGCCGGTTGTGTCGCCCTAGCATTAGTGACGGAAGTTGGAATCAAAAGGGACAAGGTTTGCGCCTTGTCCCTTTTGTTTTGATGTCGCAAGTCTGTTAGCTTACACGCTCGATGCGTGCTCGTACACGGTGAACGATTTCGTCAAGATCGCTTGGATTATGCTGGAAATCGAGTCGATCCATGTCAATCGTGAGGACGGGGCAGAGCGTCCAGTCTTCGATCCACGCATTGTAGAGATTATTCAGGCGTTCCAGATAATCGCGCGGGATGGCGCGTTCGTAATCATGCCCGCGCCGTTGAATATGGTGTGTTAGTGTGCTGACGCTGGCGCGTAGATAAATGATCAAGTGCGGTGGGGGCAGGAAACTGCTCACCGCGCAGTACAGGCGGCGGTAGGCATCATAATCACGTTCCGACATCTGACCCTGTTCGTACAGGTTGCGCGCGAAGATTTCAGCATCTTCATAAACCGTGCGGTCTTGGACAACGCTGCCGGGGTGATCGCACAGCAAGCGATGATGTTCGAGGCGTTTTCCCAAATAAAAAACTTGCGAGTGAAAGCTCCAGCGCCGCATGTCCTGATAAAAGTCGGACAGATACGGATTCTCAGCGGCGGCTTCAAAAAAAGGCTCCCAACCAAACGTATTGGATAGGAATCGGGTAAGGGTACTCTTTCCCGCGCCGATGTTTCCGGCGACCGCGATAAATGATTTGGCAGAGGTCATTTGTTAAATCCTTTGACGATGAGCTTAAATTTTACATGAAAACAAGTGTTCGCGCTGGCAAAAAAGGGTGAATTTTTGCATATGTTGGGTTAGGACTCCGTATAATCAGATTGCGCGCTTAATTCGGCGTCAATCGAGGACTGTACGATGGCATCTGAAACAGAACTGATGCGAATGGGTGTTGCGGCTTTGCAGGCGGGAAACCGCCAGAGCGCAGTCAGCATCCTTACGCAGGTAGTCGAGTCCAACCCCGGCAATGAGCAGGCATGGTTCTATCTCGCAGCAGCAGAAACCGATCTCAATATGCGGAAGCGGTATCTCCAGAAGGTGCTTGAGCTTAACCCCAAGAACGCCAAAGCGTGGGAGATCATGGAGAAGCTGATTGCTAAAGAGCAAGCGCCCGCCCCAAACCCGACTTCTGCCCCACCTCCCGCCCCTGTCGCAGAGGTTACGCCTCCTGCGCCCAAGTCTTTCATCGTTGATCCGCTTCCTGATGTTGAAACCGTCGACTCTTTTGATCCGCCGCCCCCTGTAATGTCATGGAGCGCTTCTGAGGAAACGGTCAGCAGTTGGGAAACCTCGAATACGGTTGATGAATCGGATGATCTCCCTGACCCAGAGACGTTCGCACCAATCAGCCGCAGTACAGCAAAACGCACTATTCCAACGACGCCAGATGAGCCGGTGAGCGAGGACTTGTTCAGCGCGTTCGACAAGTCCAAAGCTGCGCCGACGGATGCAAAAGTCACCTATAAAACGATCCGTCCGCTGGCGGTAGACGCCGGATCGCTGCTCGGTGCTGCACAGGGGAACAGCGGTTTCATCCTGCCAATCGATATTCCCGGCGCTCCCGCCCGGGTGAGTTTGCTCAGTTTTGGACAAGGTGGGTTTACGCTGCTGCGCGGCAGTGTGCGCATTCTTACGCGGCGCGCGGACGCATTTCACAACGAGATCGAGCGGGCGAGCTGGTGGCGCTTCTGGGTATACGCGGTGTTCACTGCGGGGATTCAGATGATTCTGCTCGGAATCACGGTATGGATGATCGATGCGCGAATCACCGCCGAATTCGCGCCTACGGGTCGAGTCGTGAATTTCGCGGGCGGGTTGGTGATGCTCCTCCTTGGAATCCCGTTTTACGTTGGAACACTAGCGGGCGGTGCAGGGATCGGTTGGTTGGGCATGCGCATGATCTTGAAGGTCAAGCCGCCGTTTCTAAAACACTTGTATGCGGTGGCGATTGTGTGGCTACCGATCAATTTGGCGTTTACGGTGATCGGGTTCGTGTTCAACCTACTGAACCTTCTTCCCATCTGGCACTACAGTCTATTGGCAATCCTCTCATCCATCGGGTTAAGCGTGTTGGCGGGTTTCTTGATGTACGATGCGGTGCGTCATTTTGAGGGCGACATCATGACTGATCAGAAGGAGCGGCGGAAACGCCGTCTGATCGGCGCGTTGAATATTGGGGGAATCTTCGCAGTGCGCTTGTTATTCGGTCTGATCTTGGGCGCGATCACAAGCGCAAGCGTGCTGATCTATCTGTTCGCGTAAAAGCCATTGGAGGGACTTCATCGAACGGTTATTGGGCGCGTACCCAACTGTTCATGAAGTCCGTCCATTCTTGATCGTCGGTTTCCCACCCGGCATACAGCGCGATCCCGCGCACGAAATCGGCAGCATCATCGGAGCGTTCGACGGCTAACTTGATCCCTTCGACGGCGGTGATCACATTTTCGACGACTGGATCATGTCCGGGGAGTTCTGCGCCATAGGTCGGGATGCCGATCACGATCTCCGTACCAATTGCGCCTGTTCCCAATTCCGCAATTGCCTCCGCGAATGTCTGTACTTGGTATGCCGTCCATATCGTGTAATCGCTGGGAACAGATAAACCGCTGTTGTATGCCATCACCATGATCTGATCGACGATGAGTGCAACACTGCGCTTATAGTCTCCTTCCCAGACAGTCCCCGGCACGATCAACGGCGGAACGGGAATACCCGCACCGATTGGACTCCAATCCGGAGGGACAGCGACGGCTAACTCCGCATCCGTGCCGATGGCTTGGCGCACGGCGCGCAGTGTTGCCAGATAATTCTGGTCATTGTTCCACACCTGTTCGATGTTCAGCATCACACCATCAAAGCCAAACTCATCGACTGCGCGTTGGCTGAATGCCGCAACAGCATCTTGCACGAGCGGATCATCAATCCGGTATGCTACGCCTGCTGTGTCGTTGGGCAGGCTGATCCACGCGTACAGCATGGCTTCAGGGTATTGTTCCCGAAAGAGCGTGACGAAATTCTGCACATTAGGAAAGTTTTGTTCGCCGCGCCACGAGAGATCAACTTGAAGCCAGCTTACCCACGCATAAACGACACCGATCTTGTGGCGTTTCAAGCGTTCGGTAAGCGCGAAGATTTCTTGCGGCGTGCGCTCCTCATATGTCCATTCTGTGCCGATCCAGAGCGCATTTGGCATTGCCTCGACTGGGCGATTACGCCATACACCGAGCAGAATCACAACGAGCGCGACGAGCGCTACACCTCCGCCGATGAGCAGGGTAGAGCGGTTGATCGGCAGCTTAAAAGAAACTTCAGGCGCGGCGGTTTCGGCACGGCGTGATGTGCCGCGCGCGGCGGTGCGGGCTGCACTGCGCGCTGAGGAAAGACCGCGTGTGACAATCGAAGCAGGGTCGCGGACGGTGCGCTCACGCGGGGGCGCGTTTCGCACAGGAGACGGATATGGTGCGCTACTGCCGCGTCCATGCTTGCGGCGGGCGATCCGTTCGCGGGCGCGACCCCGATTCGGGTTTTCTCCCGGCGGCTCGTTGGTTGGCGGCATACCCGATTCGGGCGTGAAGTCCAGATCACCCGACTCGTCAACTGCGCGCGTTCCCCCAATTGGCGTGACTCCAGTCGATGGCGTCGCTTCCAGATCGAGCGCTTCTTGAAATTCCTCTACGCCTTCATTGTCGACAAAAGTCTCGTCAGACGGGGGTTCAAGGTCATCATAAGGTGTTCCGCCCATCGGTGTCTGCTCATCCATCAGGCTTACCCAGCATTTATCCTTTCAAGAATACGAGGTACAAGAATCAGCAGCACCACTACGGCAAAGACAATGCTGGAAATCAAAGAGGCTGCCGAGGCAACATCTTTGCCCACCTTTGCCATCGGGTGAATTTCAGTTGTCCCCAGATCGATTGATGCTTCGATGGCAGTATTTAATGCTTCCGTGATCCAAACTGCGCCGAGTGCGAGCGCAAGGATCGCCCAGTAAAAGCTGTTGACACCCAACCAGATGCCGATAATGAGCGTGACAACCGTGACAGCACTGGCGACTTGGATACTTTGCTCGCGTTTGAGCAAGTAGAGCAGCCCGGCAATTCCATATTTCATGCTGGCGAGACGGTTGGGATTCTTCGACGATCCGCCGTACTTGCCGGGATCAATTTGCATCGTGCCGACGATGGACATATCGAGTTCTTCACCGTCAGGCGTGACCAAAACTTCTTTCTTTTCAGCTTTTTCGGAGATATGCCCTTCGGAATCTTCCCCTAGTTTCCTATGTGTATCGTTCATCCTGATCCTCGTCACGCGATCGTATATCAACCCATGCGTCAAGCGCTCCCTACGATGAGTCTACGATGTCAGGAAACCGAACCGCTCAAGCAGCGGCGGGAGCATCACTAACATGCCAATCACTACTGAGGCGACAACGCCAA
>JAPKMU010000083.1 GCA_026645745.1 Anaerolineae bacterium
TAGAGTGTTCATCTCGTATGCGTGGCGCGATGGTCGCGCCGTCGCGGAATGGCTTTACAGGCGCTTCAACGCCACCGAAGGCTTCTCCGCGTGGATGGACTTGAAACTGCACGCGGATACCGTGTTCACGCACACGCTGCAAATGCAGCTCGACGACTGCGATCTGGTGGTGTGCGTGGTGTCTCCCGATGTCAACCGCCGTGATGTCCCCAGCTTTGTACAGAAAGAACTGCAATACGCCACACAGCCGCAGATCAACAAGCCTGTGTTTCCGGTCAAAGCGGAGAACTGCGCCGTCCCGCTGATCATCGCCGGCTTTCTTTATGTCGAGTTTTACCCGCCGGGCGAGAATCAATACGAGAGTGCCTTTCACCGGTTGATCGAAGGTATCAAAAAAGTGCCTCGCGCACAGCCGAGCCGCCCCTCACTGCGTGAGCAGGAACTCGCATATCTGCGTTCGATGGCACGCGATCACGGCATCTTCGGGAAAATCTATGTCGATTCGGCGGCGACCGCCCGTGTGCGGAGTGCCTCACCCAAAGCAGTTGTGATCGACGATCCGGATATTGACGACTTTTTGGGCGAAGTGCTGACCAAAGTCCACGACGGAAAACATCACAGCGCAGATGATGCCGCCGGGGCGAAGCTGGAAACCTACGAGAAGCTGAGTCAGGCACTCAGCACGTTTGAGCGCGTCGCCATCATCGGCGATCCGGGGAGCGGTAAGACGACGACGCTGCGCCGTTTCGCGTATGACTTCGCGGAAAGCGCCGCCCGTGAGCGTGAATATCTCGCGGATGGGCAGCCTGTGTCCGTGCCGCTGCCGCTTTTTGTGCCGCTCGGCGGATACGAAGGCGGCGACCTAACCGCGTACATGGAGCGTTTTTTCGGCGGGCTGGCATTGGGTGACTACCTCCCCGACCGCGTAATCGTCCTATTCGACGGGTTGAACGAAACCACTGTCGAGAACAGCCGCCGCGTGCAGGCGTGGCTGGATGCGAACCCGAAAGCGCGAGTGATGCTCTCGTGCCGCAAGCTCGATTATGTCGAGCGTAAGTTGGCATTACAGCGTGTTGATGTGCTGCCGCTCGATCTGGAGCGCATTCGCCAGTTCATGAGCGCGTACAAGTTGAGCGAAGCCGCCCGCGATGCGCTGTTCTGGGGATTGGCGGGGGTGGAGACTGTCGCGCTGTGGGAGAAGTTCAAGAGCGCCGGGCAGACCTTCGATCAATTCTGGCATGGCAAGCCGCTTGAAAGCGGACACCCTGCTTATATCAAAACGACAGGTGACGATGGCCGCCGCTATAGCGCGATGCGCGAAGTGATTGACAAAAAAGACAAGTATCCCGGTTTGCTTGGACTGGTGCGCAATCCGTTCCTGCTCAAGATCACGATTGCGATTTACAAAGAATCAGGTCAAGTGCCGCGCAACCGCGCCGAATTGTTCAAAGGCTTTGTTCGCCTGCTGTTTGACGAACATGGCAAACCTGCTGCCCGTATCCGTTCGCCTTGGATCGACGAAGCGGTGCAGCATCACGCGCTGGCGGTGCTGGCGTATCAGATGCAGTGGCAGCAGAAAGGCACGCTGGTCGATGCGGCATGGGCGCAAAGCGTGATCGCTGCCGCGCGACCGGGAGTCGATGCGGCGCATCTGCTCTATCTTGCCGGAAGTGCCGGGATCATCGAACTGGGCGAGACGGTCAAGTTTACGCACCAGCTTTTGCAGGAATATTTCGCCGCCTTTGAGATGGGCGAGGACATTCGGCGGGGTGTACCTGCCGCGAAATACTTCCCCGGTGATGAATGGCGGAAGCCGACCGGATGGGAAGAAACGGCGATCTTGCTGGCGGGTATGCAAGGCGACTCAACCCGTGTGGTCGAATGGCTGACTCCGGTGCAGCCGACGCTGGCATACCGCTGCGCGCTGGAGAGTGGTGCGCCGTGCAGCGAAAAGGCATTGGATTTGCTGCGTGAACCTTCGCCCGATCCAGCGGTGCGCCGCGACCCGATCGCGTGTGCCGAAGGGGGGCGACGCATGGCGCAGCGCGGCGATCACCGCCCCGGTGTGGGACTGCGCACCAGCGGGGTGCCGGACATCGTATGGAGCGATGCAATTCCGGCGGATGCTAATGGGCTAACCTTCACGTTTGGCGAAAAAGAGGAGACACAGCAAATCGCTATCCCCTACAGCTATCGAATCGCCAAGTACCCGATCACCTACGCGCAGTATGCAGCGTTTTTGAACAGTGATGGCTATACCAACAATGCTTATTGGACGGACGAGGGACGCGAATGGCGTAGTGACAAACGCCAACCGGAAAGGTATTGGAACGATCCGCAGTGGCACATCGCTAATCATCCCGTTGTCGGTGTGACGTGGTATGAAGCGGTTGCGTTTTGCCGTTGGTTAAGCGCAAAATTGGGCATAGAGGTACGCCTGCCGACCGAAGCGGAATGGGAGAAAGCGGCGCGTGGGAGGGATGGGCGGATTTATCCGTACGGGAATACGTTTGATCCGTCCAAAGGAAACACACGAGAATCGCAGATCGGGCGAACCTCTGCGGTGGGAATGTTCCCCGGCGGTACCTCGCTCTACGTCGCGCACGATATGAGCGGGAATGTATGGGAGTGGTGTTTGACAAAATGGGCGAACACCTATCAGCATCCCGGAGATAACACCCTTGAAGGTATCGGCAGGCGGTGCTTGCGCGGCGGTTCTTGGTATGATGCTCTTGACTACGCCCGTGCGGCGTTTCGCTACAGGGATTACCCTTTCAACAGGAACTACAGCAGGGGTTTTCGGGTTGTGTTGTCGTCCCCCATCTAATGGTTTTGCTGTCCGCTGGAGGGCGGGGCGGGCGAGGTTTCCCCTATGTCCTTTGCCCTTAATCTTCTCCGCCGAAGGCGGAGCAAACGGGTGGTAAACAAACCCGGCGGAGACACCGGTGTTCGCCCGATTTGCTGGCAGTATTCTCGCCAAATGCGTTATTCTTGACTTATCTCTGTACATATCAAGTCGAGCACCGCCGATGAAAACTGTCCCGCAAATCCGCATCTTTCTTGCCTCCCCCGGTGATGTGAATGAGGAGCGCGCCGTCGCGCTCAAAGTGCTGGACATGCTCGAATATGATCCGCTGTTCAAGCGAAGCGGCGCAGGCGGAGTCTCGATTCACGTAGTCGCGTGGGACAAACCCGGGGGCGATACGCCAATGTTCGCGACCAAAACTCCGCAGACAGCGATCAAGGAAGGGCTGCCCCGTCCCGCTGAGTGTGACATTGTGCTCGTGTTCTTCTGGGGGCGCATGGGAACGCCGCTGCCGCATCCCGAATATCAGAAGGACGACGGTTCTCCGTTTCTTTCTGGCACCGAATGGGAATATACCGACGCGGTGACCGCTGAGCGCGCCAAAGGCAGCCCGATCACGCTGATCTACCGGCGCACGGAGAAACCCGCCATCAGCATTGATGATGACAGGGCAATCGAACAGTATCGCAAAGTGCGTGCCTTCTTTGAGCAGTTCCGTGATCCGGCGACGGGTGCGCTTACTGGCGGAGTCAACGAGTACGCCACGCCGGAAGACCTGCGCGTGAAACTGCTCACGCATCTGCGCCTGATCATCGACGGGATCGTGCAGAACACCGCTCCATCCGCAGCGCTGCCGAGGGTGGAACCCAAGTCGTTGTGGACGGGATCACCGTTCCCCGGTTTGCGCGCCTTCACGGAAGCCGACGCGCCGATCTTCTTCGGGCGTGGGCTGGAAACCAGCGAACTGGTCAAGCGCGTGGAGGCGAGCCGCTTTACCGCCGTAGTCGCGGCATCAGGAAGCGGTAAATCGTCGCTGGTCGCGGCGGGCTTGATCCCCCGTCTGAAAGCGAACGCGATTATCAGCGGGGAGACGGGCAGCAAGGATTGGCGTTTCGTCCGTTTGACACCGGCACAGGGCGAAAGCCCGTTCGCGGCGTTGTTCACCGCGCTGTGTGAGGCGTTTCCCGAACATCCTGTCTCGCCTTTCCTGATTGAGCAGGAAAAAGAGGGGTTTATCACCAGCGTCACCCAGACTCCGGCGGCGCTGGTGAGCATCTGCGATGCGCTGCTGCGCGAAGCGAAAGCCCCGGCGTGGGCGGAAATCCTGTTTTTCGTCGATCAATTTGAAGAACTGTTCACGCTGGTACCCGACGCAGACGGCGCGCCATTCGTGGCGCTGCTGGAAGAGATCCATACGTCGCGGCGGGTGCGCTGTATCGTGACTATGCGCTCTGACTTTTACGCCAACTGTCTCGATTTACCCGCGCTGGCAACGATGCTCAAAGAGGGAACGTATCCTCTTGCTGTGCCGATGGCGGGCGCGCTGATTGAGATGATCAAGCGCCCAGCAGAACGGGCGGGGCTGACATGGGATGAGGGGCTGCCGGAACGCATTCAGGCGGAGACGGGCAGCGATGCGGGCTCGTTGGCGTTGATGGCGTATGCACTCGATGAGCTGTACCAAACATCCCACGCCGATCAACGGTTGACCTTCGGCGCCTATAAGGCGATTGGCGGCGTGGAGGGGGCGATTGGCAAGCGGGCGGAAACTGCCTTCGAGCGCCTCACCCCGCCCGACAAAGAGCGGTTGCTTCAGCGGGTATTCCGTGAACTGGTGACGGTGGACGAACGCGGCACGGCGACCCGTCAACGAGCGACACTGAGCCGATTTAGCCAAGACGAGCTTGAACTGATCCGTGTGTTTGCCGATGCGCGCCTGCTGGTCACCCAAGAGGATGCTGTTGAAGTCGCACATGAAGCCGTCTTCCGCAGTTGGGCATGGCTCAAGAACTGGATTGCCGAATCGCAAGAAGACTTGATTCTGCTGCGACAGGTACGCGCCGCCGCTGCCGAGTGGGTACGCCACGCGAAAGATGATTCTTTCCGGTTGCCCGCCGAACGGCTGAAACCCGTCTACGAAATGATTGAGCGCCAGCAGCCCATGTTGAGCGACACCGAGCGCGATTTCATCGAACCGGAGCAGGCGCGTCTGCTGCGAGAGATTGAAGATATTCACACCGACCACAAGCGCCGCCGCTGGATCGGGGAACGACTGGCGACCATTGGGGATACCCGTTCGGGGATTGGCTTGGATGAGCATGGGTTGCCCCAGATCGACTGGCTGCTCGTCACCCCGGGCGGTGATATTGTCATTAAAAAGCAGCATTTCACCGTCCAGCCGTTCTATGTTGCCAAGTACCTGATCACCTATCCGCAGTTTCAGGCGTTTCTCGATACACCAGACGGCTTCAACGATGATCGCTGGTGGGCGAATATGCCCGGCGAGTACAAACGCCAAGCGATGTCCACTGCGGTTGCTCAGTACTACAATTACCCGCGTGACTCGGTCACATGGTATCAATGCGTTGCGTTCAGCCGATGGTTGGATGCGAAATATCGGGCATCAGGCATTTTCGCCCAGTTCCCTGTAGGGACACCCAACGGGGTGTCTGCTAACGGCAAACGCGCCGTTGCGCGTTCCTACGAGACAATTACCTTAGATCCCAATCACTGGCAAATCCGCTTGCCGACCGAATGGGAATGGCAGTGGATGGCGCAAAACGGCACGGAAGCCCGTGAATATGCTTGGGGCAAATGGGACGAACATCCCCGCGCCAACACCAACGAAACAGGCATTGGCGACCGCAGCACTGCGGTGGGAATGTACCCGCATGGTGCAGCGAAATGTGGAGCTTTGGATGTCGCAGGGAATCTTTCTGAATGGTGCTTGAACGACAAAAACAAGCTCTATCAGGCAAGTTTTGGCACAGAACATAAGGTGCTTAGGGGTGGTTCATTTAGGTACGGTCAGAACCTCGCCGCATCGACGCACCGCGACTTCTCCCATTCCCCGATCAAGGGAGGTAACTTTGACGGTTTTCGATTGGTGGTGTCCATCCATTATGCATCTCTTACCTGATGGAAGCGAAACGACGCAATCCTACTTGCGTTATCTGCGAGCGCGCCCATCCGTACGATAGCTTTTCGATGAGGGATGTTTTTGGGTGGGTATATCAAATGACTGTCGCTACAATCTGAATTCGTAACTTCCTGCCGATGACGAATACGCCGGGGACGCATGCCAAACGTTTTCATCTCCTACGCGCAAAAAGACGGCTCTGCCCACGCCGAGCGCTTGTTCAACGACCTGACCGCCGCCGGATTTGAGCCGTGGCGCGATACCCGCAGCCTTGATCCGACGCGAGGGTTGGATGCCGAGATCGAACAGGCGATCACGTCCGCCTCGCATATTGTCGTCTGCATCACCGACGATCTCAGGCGGGCGGACAGTTATGTGCGTTTGGAGATCGCCTTCGCGCAGTCGCTCAAAAAGCCGATCATTCCGCTGCTGTTCCCCGGCGGCTATCGCCCGATCACCATCATCAACTACCTATACGTGCCGTTTGGCGACTGGGACACGGGTTATACCGAACTGCTTCGGCGGCTGAAGCACTACGGCGACACCGAAATCAAGCCGGAAACGCGGCGCGAATTTGAACTCGCTTACTTGCAGCAGATCGGGCAGAAGTACGATCACTGGCGCGACCTGTACACCGATATGGCAGCGACGGCGCGCATCGAAGAGCAGAAGGTCAAGCTCAAGCCGACTGCCGCCCGGCTGATCGAAATGCGCCACGCCATCCATCAGCAGGTGGATCACAGTCTTGATGCGGACAAAGGCAGGAAGATCAAGACGGAAAGCCTTGCTGAACTGCGCGAAGGACTGCGCTATTACCGCCGCGTCGCCTTGATCGGTGATCCGGGTGCGGGCAAAACGACCACGCTGGAACGGCTCGCCTACGAATATGCGACTGCCGCCGCTGAAGAATCCGCCGAACCGTATACCCTGCCGCTCCCCGTGTTTGTTCGGCTCGGCGCGTACACCGGGAATGATTTTGGGGACTTCCTCGACGCCTCGTTCGGCGGACTACAGCTCCGTGACTATCTACCGAACCGCGTCGTTCTGCTGCTCGACGGCTTGAACGAGATGCCCGCTGCTCATCAAAGTACCCTTGATGCATGGCTGCACCGCAACCCGGATGTCGCCGTGATTGTGTCGTGCCGCAAGCTCGATTATGTCGAGCGCAAGCTGCCGCTTCAGCGCGTCGATGTGCAGCCGCTCGATCTGGAACGCATTCGCCTGTTCATGAGCAACTTCTTGCAGGATAGCGACCGTGACATGCTGTTCTGGGCGCTGGCGGGCTACGATGCGCGCCGAGCATGGACATGGTATCAGGCGCAGAAAGAAGGAGTCACCTACCGCGAGTTCTTCACCGGGGAAGACAAGCCGGGGAGTGAGTGGATACCAGAACGCAAACTGCTGGATAAGCTGCGGATGAACCATCGCGATCACGCCCTGCCCGACATGCTCGGCGTGGTGACCAACCCGTTCCTGCTGCAAATCGTGATCGAAATCTTCGCTCTCAGCGGCGAACCGTCGCGCAACAAGGGCGATTTGTTCGGACGTTTCGTCGCGCTGCTGATGGAAGAACGTGGCAAGACGGCGGTGCGACCGGATCGAGCGTGGATTGCTGAGGAAACGCAGAAACGGGCGCTGGCGGCACTGGCGTACCGAATGCAGAGCGAGAAAACCGGAACTAGCGTCAGCGCCGATTTCGTGCGTGAGACATTTCACCAGACTGCCCCTGAAGTTGATCCGGCACTGCTGCTGTACTTCGCCGTGAGCGCTAGCATCCTCGAACAAACTGACAAAGTGCGGTTCAGCCATCAACTGCTGCAAGAGTATTTCGCGGCATACGAAATGGGCGAAGACCTGCGGCGCGGCGTGCCTGCGACCAAGTATTTCCCGTCCGATGAATGGTGGACACCGACCGGATGGGAAGAAACGGCGCTGCTGCTGGCCGGTATGCTTGGTGACGCGACCAAGGTGATTGAATGGCTCACGCCCGTGCAGCCTGATCTCGCCTACCGGGTGGCGACCGAAAGCGGGGTATCTTGTTCAAATGCCGCATTGCAGACTTTGTACGAACCTGCACCGAATGCACGCCGCTCACCCTATGCCGTCGCGGAGTGGGGACGACTGAATCACGAAAACGATCAGCGACCGGGTGTTGGATTGCGCCCTGATGGACTGCCCGATATCGTGTGGTGTGATATTCCAGCCGGGAAGTTTTTGTACGGGAAAGATAAGCAGGAACGCGAAATCGCGTACCCGTTCAAAATTGCTAAGTACCCGGTGACATTCATTCAGTTTCAATCGTTCATTGACTCCGGTGAATATACTGATCCGGCATGGTGGGAAGGAATGCCGGATCAGTATCAGGGTCAGCCGATGAAAGAACAGAACAACCCCTATCGCAATCACCCGCGTGACAGCGTGTCATGGTATCAGGCAGTTGCATTCAGCCGGTGGCTGGATATGAAGTATCGATCTGTAGGGTTATTCGGTACGGATGTTCAGGTACGCTTACCTTTGGAATGGGAGTGGGAATACGCTGCGCGTGGCAGCGATGGACGCGAATACCCGTGGGGAGATGCTTATCGCGTAGGTTATGCAAATCTTAACGAGCAAGGACAAGGTGCGGGGTCATATTTCCTATACTGCACAACGGCGATCGGTCTGTATTTGCAGGGTATTTCACCATTTGGAGTTCTCGATATGGCGGGGGCGGTTTGGAATTGGACATTAAACACTTATGATTCACCAGAAATATTAAGTATAACCAGTAGTGACAGAAGGGTGCTTCGGGGTGGGTCTTTTGTCAACGTCTCGGAACTCGCCACGTCATGGTATCGCCATGGTAGCCGCCTCCCAAATAATGGAAACCATGCTTTTGGATTGCGCTTGGTGTTGTCATCCCCCATGCGTTTCTGATGGATGGTGGCACACATTCATAGTGTTTGTAGTGTATTCACTTGCGCCGCTCTCCACCCAAACGCGGTGCGGGCGAAAACGCCTCAACATGGTGAGTGGTTCGCCAGCTTATCCGCGCCGCCGTCACCATAAATCCGGTCGGACTGTTAATTTTTCCCTTGTGGTGCAGCGCTTCCATGCGCCGCAGGGTTGACGTAACCACCTCCCGCCCGTACAGATCGATCATGCAGCGCGCATTATTCAGGCTCAAGGTTTTCGCCCCGGAAAGCCGCTCAACGGTTTGATAGACCCGCTGTGCGGCGCGCTCATCGTCCTCATCCTCCAGCGGAGTCGGATAGTACGGCTGTCGTTTCTTGATTTTAGGCGGCGGAGTGGGATCGGGTGTGTATTGCTCAAGCGGAAGCGGTTCAGTTTTCGGTTGCGGTAGATACCATTCATCCTCTTGTTTCGCCTGCGGATTCTCCCACCAACTATCAGCCACAAGTTCGGCGGCAGGTTCAACATACTTGTAGCTGCTGAACGTCCGCTTCTTGAGTGTCAGCCGCCGACCCCGCCCCATCAGCTTGTACGCCAAACCGGGTGACGCGGGATAGCGTTTGCCGCGCTCATCTTCGATGAACCATGCTTGTGTATCAATGCCCATGCGCCGCGCCATCGTCGGTGAGGGAATCGCCTGCTCAAGGTTCTCCCATGTGAGCGGCACAGCATCCCAGCATTCCAGCGCCTCGATGTTCTCCGCCGCGTGATAACTGTAGATCGAGCGCACTGATACACCGAGCCGATCTGCGAGCCACCCCTGCGGATACTGCCCCGGTCGCCGCTTGATGAACTCACGCTCAAGAGCGGCACGGTAGGTTTTCGGGCTGGATAGGTCGGATTCAGTAATCGGGTCGCTGACGGTCACACTCATTCCGAGGATGCGCCTGAGTTCGTCGGCAGATGGGAAACGGTAGACCATCGACGGACGGTGCTTGAGTCGAGTGTTCTGACTTCGTGTTGGTTTCTGCCGGGGAACAAAGCATCTTTTGGCTTTGTTTTCAAGACCCCCACCGGGGTCAGCGTCAGCAGAGGTGGGGGGCGCGGGGGGAGGAATTTCGCGGATCAGCCGTTCGCCGTTGATGGTCAGTTTGAGCGCCTTCCGCAGCGAGTAATCCCCGACGATACCCTTGAGCACTGCCAGTGCTTCCAGTCGTGTAAAGGTCTGATCTGACACGAAACCCCGCTGAATCAGCGTTTCATACACGCGCAGAAACGCTGTACCATCCGGATGCTTGAGCAGCGCCTCGCGGATACCGTTATCGACTCGGTCGGAGTGGTCAGCCTTCAGCGCGAACTGCTGCTCCGCTCGGCGCGGACGGCTGTAAGCGCTGGCGATGGTTTTCTCTGCTTCACACAATCGACGGTCGAAGCATTCAGAAATAATCCCTTCGTTCGCGCCTTGATAGGCATGAACTTCCCCGAGTGCCTGCTGCGTCCATGTTTGAGGAATTCCTTGATCGCGCAGTTTGAGCGCCAGCTTGAAAAGCGTGTTGTTCCGTTCTCCGGTGCGCTCAATTTCCCTCTGATACTCGCTCAACACAGAGGCGAAATCGGCGGTTACTTCCTTTATATCGTGGCGCGCATTGAAAATGTGCTGCTGAGGTTTGAGGAATTCAAGAATCTGATCACGCTGCTCACGGGTCAAGTCGAGAACAGGTGCATGACGCAGTACCGTCCACGTTTTGCCCGCGATGACCGACCCCGCGCCAACGACATACCCGCCTTCACTTTTCAGATCGCCGCCGCGCACTTTCTGCGATTTCACAGGAAAATCAACGTGGAAGTAGAAGTGAGGCGTACCCCTGTTGCCGGATCGCACCGTGTAGGTGTTCGCCAAATCGGGGAATCGCTGGACGAACTCCGCCGCGATGACTTCATCATCCAGATCAAGCACAACTAACTTGGACAGTCTGCCGCACACGACACCGTAAGCTTGGAAACCCTGCTCGACGAACCAACGACGCAGTTCATCAGTAGTCGGCAGCGCTTTACGATAACGCGACCATTTGACGGCAGGCGTTTTGCCACGCGCCGCATCATTCCCGCCGATGAGCGGAATCACACTCCAACCCTGCTCGACACAGCGCAGCGCCGCCGAGCAGGTCGGTGTGACCGTTTTCAGGTGAGCAGACATGATGCAGTTACGGAGGCGAAATCGTGTCCGGCAAAAGCCAACACGAAGTCCGCCGCCGCGCAAATCGAAAGCGCGTGGAGTAACACAAGCCCTCCGGGCAACACAAAGGTGAGGTCAAACGAAAATGGCTTGACGAAAACCCGATATGCAGTTGCAGGAGGGGCGGAGGGTGTAATACAATGTGAGTGTCGAGTTCACAATCGTATTACACGGTCGTCCGCCCACCCTTCACTATTTCGTGGTGGGCTTTTTCTTTGGTGGGGCGCGTGCTTGAGCGAGAATGTTGACGCGCGTCAACATGGCTATTCCTCTCTGCTCAGGAGCTTGCGGACGGCGGTGATGCGTGTCATCAACGCATCCAAGCGCGCAATTGCCATCTGTGGATGTTTTTCTGCCTCCAACAGCGCCGATGCGTATTCCTCTATATCTTTGTCTTCAACCGATTTCACGAACCTAACAAAACTCCGCGCCTTCTTGGAAGTGGCTAGAGGTTGCGTGTCTTCCTCGACCTTCATTCCTTGTTCGACAATCTGAAGTACCTGCCGCCCTGTCAGATTAAGATCGATGATGTGCTGCACCATCTCCGCATGAAGGTCGACATCCAGCTTGAGCACATGCCGAAGCCGAAACTCATCAAGATTGTGCCGATCTGCCAATTCGAGGGCTTCATCAGAAAGTCCGAGGAGTGATTTGTAATGACTGAAGTGAAACCGATCAATTCCACCCATTGCGGAAAGGACTGCGTCGGTATACTGCTGCTTACCTTTCAAGTCGAGCTTGAGCGCCTGCCGGTAGTAGTCATTCCCAACCGGATAAGCAGGAATCTCATAGCCATGCACCGTCAGGAGAAGCAGCGCCGCCTGTCGCGCCATTGCGACAGCCGATAATCCAGCGCGCGCGGTGTTCTCCCTAGCCTGCCGAAACACCGAGCTTTTCTGTTCAGGTATAACGATGCACGGCACCATCCCGTCACTGCTTGAAGCGTGGATGAAGTCGCGCAGCAGCCACGTCGCCCAGTAGCGGCGCTCGCCGGTTTCGATGCGATACATGCGCGTCACACCCTGCGAGATATCGACGACCGTGAGCGGATTCACCTGCCCGTCATCCCGGATCGTGACCGCAAGGTTGACCAAATCACGCAGCAGGATTTCCTCAGGTGAGAACGTCCCAACGGTATCGTCCTCGGTTTCGCTCTCACCATTCGGCAGCAGTTCCAGCACATTGTGGAAGGGACGCGCACGCTGGCGCGCCGCCACCTGCGCAATCTGCACCAGTTCGCGCAGCGCCTGACTTGGGATGAGCCGCTGGTGATGGAATTCCATGTGAATCCGTTCCGGCAGCACGCGGCGCGGTTGCACGGGGTCGGGGCGGAGGAGGTCGAGCAGGATGCGCTCGACGCGCACACCTTCCTCTTTCAGGAACGTGGGCGGGTCGGCGATCATATCCGGCGTGACCGAGGCGAGCAGGTCATCAATGCGGGTCGATTGATTTTTCGGCATCATGCGTGCTCCTTCGCCATCGAGCGGACGAGCGTGCTCAAGAGTTGCGCGTATGCCTTGCTTGCCGCCGACTGCGGCGCATAGGCGAAGATGCTCTGGTGATTCACGTGGGCATACGACACCGCTTCATTGGCGGGGATGACTCCGAGGAGGAGCTTGCCGAGCGTGGGATGCTGCTTGAGCTGATCGAGCAGGTGATTGTGCCCGCGAATGCGCGCATCCATCTTGGTGACGATGATGCCGCTTACATGCAGACTCGGATGCCGCCAGCCGTCCCGGATCGCGGTGATTTTGCTGATCACGCTCATCAAACCAACGGTTTCTAAGTAGCGCGGTTCGACGGGAATGATCGCATCGGTTGACGAAATCAGTGCCGCTTCGGTCAGGAGTGAAAACGACGGACGTGTGTCAATCACGATCGCGCCGTATTCACCCGCCACTTGATTGAGCGGATCGGCTAACCGATACGGCGCGCCTGCCGCGCCGAACAACTCACGCTCGGCAGCTTCCAGCAGGGGAGAGGCGGGGAGGACATGCAGATCGGCGTCCCACATCGAAGGCTGCACGATGTCGAGCAGAAGCTGCGATGCTTTCTCCCGTTCGGCGGTCAGCACCGCGTAGAGACTCTCGTTCGCACCGTAATTGTTCTTTCCGGTGGTGACGAGTGTGGCGTGTGCTTGACTGTCCGTGTCAATCAGTAGCACTCGACTGTTGGGCGCACCGAGGCGGCGGAACATGCCGACCATCCCCAATGCAATATTCGTCGCCGACGTCGATTTGCCGACGCCACCCTTATTATTCGTCAAAACGAAAACACGAGTCACTTGCCTATCCTCCAACTCACAACCTTGATGCGATTCGCTGGGCTTGGCAACGACTTCGCGGACGTGTGCTATGCTGTCCGAGGAAGTCTTGCTGGGCGGTTCAGCGAGCCTTCAAGGTGGTTGGAAGAGCGAGAACCTCTTCCAATCACCGAATGGCTAAAGCCGTATCGATGATCGAGATGCAGACGACACGCGTCCGCTGGGGAAAGGCAATTTGGTGGACAAATTCCGAGGGGGTGAGAGAGGTTTCACGTTCAGGCTGGGTCTTGTACTTCCCGCAGATTTGGAGCTGATTCGAACATGCTCCGGGTAGAACGGCAGACTCAGGTCTGCCGTTTTTCTTTTCCGTTTTCCGCCGCTTACTCTGATTCTTGACCAGACGGATTTCGTCGTTCAAGTCACAGAGATACGCAAACGGGGTTCTCAATTCCAGCCTGACTTTTCCTGCCTCATTCACAACGACCCGATGTACCACCTGACGCAGTAGTTCTTTTTGATCTCTGCGCTGCAAGCCATTATACAGCGTTCCGATGCGTGCGATAATTTGAAGTGCCAATTCCAAATTTCCGACGTGCGTTTCATGGTCTACTGTGAGCATTTCGAGTGTGCGCCGTACCTTGTGGCGACGATCCTGCCATTCCTCCCACAACGCATCCCAGATGTCTTCGCTGATCTTTCCTGCCGCATACAGCCGCGCCGTGCGGTTTTCCTCCTCATCGGTCGCTTTCAAAACTGCTTCAAGACGGGCGCGATCATCCGGATGTGAACCCGCAATCTTGGTTTTCAAGTCGTTCGTGTAGGCGGCTCGGATCAACGGGATCAGGTCGGGATCGACCTGAATGCGGGCAAGGTCTGCGCCAACACAGTCATCGACATCGGAACAGAGAAAGCTGACACCGCCAGCGGCGGCGACGCGGTAATACGGTGTACCACCGCCCGAACGTCCCGCATTCGAGGTTGACCCGGTCAAGCGCACCTGCTTGCCATCGCCATCTTCATAGAAGAGCAGTCCTGCCAGCAGGTAATCCCGCTTACGTTGTACCCGCCGATGCACATTGCGCCGCTCCAGAATCGCTAACCCACGCTCAAATTCTTCGGTCGAGATCAACGGTTCCCACGTGCCGCGCAGGGTTTTGGGCAGAATCCCGTTGGGTTCACTGGTAACCCAGCCCGCATACGCCCAGTTGTGGAAGATATTCGACAGGGTGTTGATGTTGTGCTTGCGCGCGCCGGTGGCGGTGATCGTGACGAAAGGGCGACCGCGACGATAGGTGTATCCGCGCGCATGAAGCGCCTCTGCGATCTCCAGCAGCGTGAGCTTATCCTCCAGCAGCAAGTCCCACGCATAGCGCCAGATCGGGGCGCGTTCGGGATCGAGTTCGATCCAGTGATCGACACGTCCCCAATCTTTCTTCTTGTCGAGCTCGGTTTTGCCGGACATATTCAGGTAGCCATCGGGCGCGAGATTGGCGAAACCGCCTGATTTGAGTTTCGCCTGTAACCCGCCTTTCACGCGAACGCCGAGCAGCTGCGACTCGCGCCGTGCCAGCGTGAAGGTCATCGTGACGAAAACGCGCTGATCCATGTGCAGCGGGTCGATGTCCGGCATATTGGCGAAACGCACCGCGACTCCAAACTCCGCCAGTTCGTCAATCGCGCGCATGGCTTCGGTATCATGGCGACCAAAACGATCGGCGCGCTCGACGATCACATGCGAGAACTTGCCCTTGCGCGCATCATTAAGCAGGCGTTGGTAGTCCGGTCGATTCGGCGTTGTACCTGACAGCACATCGATGTACTCATCGTACACCGGCATGTCGGAGCGCTTCAGAACATTCTCTTCAATAATGAAGCGCTGCCGGGCGCGGGAAAGCTCCGGTTTCTGATTTTCGTCGCTGCTCGTCCTCAGGTAAACCGCCCATCCCAACTCAGGGGGAATAGGTGCGCTTTTTTTCCGCTTATCCTGTGCCATAGTGCCTTCACTCCTGAATGAGTCTAGGAACGATCTTCGGGTTCACAATACCCCATTTCACGCGAGTCGTGATTTTCGGGGTCTTTTTCGCGGGCAAAATCGGGTGCTTCGTCTGGCTTGCGCAAAAGAATTTCGGCGATGGTCAGCAAGCGCTTGACCACCTGTTCGGAATCGGGCGGTTCCATGTCCATCAGCTTGAGTCCCTGTCTGGCTCAAGCGCTTGCATCAACTGCTCGCGCTCCGTCACTGCCTGCTTGACCAACGTGTAGATCAGGTTGGCAAGCGGGCGATCTTCCGCTTCTGCCCAACGCTCCAGTTTGTCGTACAAGGACTGGGGCATGCGGACGGCAATACGGGCATCAAATGGGATATCTCGATTCACGGTGGAAACTCCTGATTCTTCCTGTGTCACCAGCGTAATCGAAAGTGGCGAAACGGTGGGGCGACTGTGGGCTAAAGGGGGTGTCAAAAAATGACAACTTGATGTTGACTTTTGACAACCTGTCAATTTATGACACCCCTTGGGCGACAATGCGTGATCTTATCGCCTAGATGCGCCCAAATGTTCCAAAATGGCAAGCCCTAACTCGAAGTCTTCCGTGGAGATGAGGGGCTGCCATTGTCCGCGCACGGTTTTGGGGACGATACCACTCTCTGGATGCACGACCCATCCCGCATACGTCCAGTCCTGAAACGCATGCAGCAGCCCTGTGATGACCGGTCTACCAGAACTGAGCACAAACCGTTTCCCCGAACGGTGACAATACCCATGTTCGTGGAGTACAATCGCGATGTCCTGAAGACGCATCGT
>JAPKMU010000084.1 GCA_026645745.1 Anaerolineae bacterium
AAAGGTGCGATGCGCGGGATTTCAAACACCATGCGTTCGGTAAAGACGAGCGGCGCGCCGCCGCGCCCCCCCGATAGGTCACTGATCGCGTTTTGGATCGGCAGTCCGGCGGCTGTGAGCGCATCCACCACTTCTTGAGCCGAAAAACTCACAAATGGGCGCGGAGTCGCGGTGGGGGGCGCTTGCTCCGGCAGCAGCGACGATATACCTGAACAGGCAGCAGCAGCAACCATCAGCAAAACAGTGATTGCAGTCAGCGCGAAGGAGCGATAAGGTTTACGCATTCCGATCTTCCCTGTTTCCCTTAACACACGCGCTCCATTATAGACAACGACGCATGCATTTAACGAAAACGGACAAAAACCATGACGGTTGTGTATCACGAAAACGACGGTGATTTGAATGTTCTGCTCGGCAAGAAAGTTCAGGTGATCGGCTACGGCAAGATGGGGCGACCGGTTGCGCTTAACCTGAGGGACAGCGGGATCACCGTGTTGGTGAGCGAACCAAACGCCGAAAAACAAGCACGGGCACGCCAAGAAGGTTTTGAGCCTGTCTCGATTGGACAGGGCGCGGCGGAGGCAGATGTTTTGTTTCTACTGCTGCGTGATGAAACGATGCCGCAAATCTATCTTGAAGAAGTCTCGCCGCATTTACAGCGTGGGCAGGCGTTGATCTTCACCAGCGCGTACAACATCAGTTTTGGATTCATCGAAGCGCCGCCTTTCGTGGATGTTGGACTGGTTTCGCCGCGCACGGTCGGGACGGCAGTACGCGATCGTTTCTTGAGCGGTGAGGGCTTCACGTCGTTCGTCGCAGTCGGTCAGCAGGCGACGCGCACCGCATGGTCAAAAGTGCTGGCATTGGCGCGGGCGATTGGGGCGCTCAAAGGGGGCGCGATTGAGATCAAGTTTGAGGCGGAAGCGGAACTCGACTTGTTCTTGCAGCAGGCGATTCTGCCGATCTTTCACCGGGCGGTGATTACAGCGGCGCAGCTTCTACTGCGAACAGGCTACCCGGCAGAGGCGGTTTTCAGCGAATTGTATGTATCCGGCGAAACGTCGGATCACTTCAAACAGGCGGCGCTCAACGGCTTGATCGGGGCGATCAAAGGAAATACGCTGCCCGCGCAGTACGGCATCCTCAGCCGCTATGATCGTTTTAATGATATGCGCCTTGAGCGTTTGATGGAGATTACCCTTGATGAAATCCGGCAGGGGAAATTTGCCGCCGAATGGAGTCGAGAATTCACTGCCGATTACCCGCGTTTACGTCAGCTTCTACGCGAACAAGCGAAAATGGATATGTGGGAGCTAGAGCAGCAGACGCTGGATTTGCTGCACCCGGATCGGATCGATGATCCGGATTAGCCGGGAATAAATCCGACAAGAATTCACAGAAAATTGGAAAATCCCCGACTCAGACGGGCGAATCAATGCTATTGTTGTATCGATAACAGTACGCTTGAATTTGATTTGATAAAGTAGACATATTATCAGTCGCATTCAGAATGACATTGATGAATATTCTTCGTAAACCTCGCAATTACAGTCTGCGGAGGCAAACGCTTACACTTGTCGCCCTTATTGCATTCGCGTTGATTGCGGCTGGTGCGCTGACCTTGAGCTTTGTCATTGGCGCATTAGAGCAAACGACATGGCGGGCGCGGCAAGTCGAAGCGTCTGCGAATGCTTCGACGTTTATTGGCGGCGTGATGCGCGAAATCCGTCTATTCATCAATACGATGTCGGCAGCGGAATCGATCCGCAACTTCGATGAAATCATCACCGAAGTCTCTGATCAATACCCGACGATTTCTGAAGTGGTCATCGTCAACCGTGATGGGATCATTCGTATTGCACGCGCTAAAGACGAAACGATTTTAGCCAACGCCTTTGATATTCAGGGTGCAGCATGGTTTACGACGGCGGTTGAGGGCAGCAGTTATCTCAGTGATTTGCATTTTTCGCCGCAGAACATTCCCTATTTGATCATCTCGCATCCGCTCCCGTCCGGGGGAGTTATCGGATTGCGCGTGGGTATGACTTCTTTCGCGGACGCAATCGCCGGGATTCAGTATGGCGAAAGCGGCGCGGCGTATCTTGTTGATGCGAATGGTCAGCTTCTTGCACACCCTGATTTCGCGCTAGTGGCGGCGAATACCCGTTTGGGCAGCCGGGTCGAACTGGTCAGCGCGCTTGAGCAGCCCGACTCAGGGTGGTCTGGAACCTATCAGAATTTCTTAGGGCACGATGTCCTCGGAACCAGCGTCCTCGTCCCGAACACACGCTGGATTGTGGTCACAGAAGTCGATCAAGGCGAGGCGTTTTCGCGCGGGAGACTGCTCCTCCTTCTGTTGGGCATAGCCGGGGTGCTCGGCGGTGTGGTGCTTTTGATCGCGATTGATCTGCTGCTGCGGCAGTATATTTTTATGCCGCTGGATGGTCTGCGCGAAGGGACGCGCGAAGTGATTCGCGGCAACCTGAATCACCGCGTCCTGATTACACGGAATGACGAAATCGGACAGTTGGCGCGCGAATTCAACATGATGGCGCAAAGCCTTCGAGAAGGACGCGACGATTTAAACAAAAACGCGGAAGCGCTGCGCATGGCGCGAGACGAAGCGCTGACCGCCAGCCAAGCGGCTCATGAAAATGTTCGCCTGAAGTCGGAGTTTTTGAATACGATGTCCCATGAACTCCGCACGCCGCTGAATGCCATCGAAGGGTTCACCAGCATCTTGTTAAGCGGCATGGGTGTTGAGGTCAGCCCTGAAGCGCATGGGATGTTGGAGCGCATCGCCTCGAACAGCAAGCGGCTGATTCAGTTGATCAGCGCGATGCTTGACCTTTCGCGCATTGAAGCGGGGCGGTTGGAAATTACGCCAGTTCAGTTATCGCCCGCCAAACTTATCGAGCGCTGGCGGGTGCAGGTTGAAGCTCAGGCAGCGGCGAAAAAGCTCAAGCTGGAGACGGTGATCGCCCCCGATTTCCCCACGCTCATCATGGGGGATGAGGACGGGCTGACCAAGATCGCTTCAAACTTGTTGGGCAACGCGATCAAGTTCACGGCGCAGGGGTCAGTGACGCTGCGAATGCTTTGGCATGGCACGACGTGGTCAATACAGGTGCAAGATACGGGGATCGGCATCCCTACCGATGCCCGTGAATATATCTTTGAAGAATTCCGACAGGTAGACGGATCGTTCAAGCGGCAGTACGGCGGGACGGGTTTGGGCTTGTCCATCGTCAAGAAGGTCACCAACCTTATGAATGGTCAGATTACCGTAGAGAGTTCACTTGGCGGAGGAAGTACATTCACGGTGACGCTGCCCGTCATTCCCGCAGTGGATAGCAGCGTTGGAAACCCTATCGCTTTGACCGGAAAGCCGCCCATGAACATCGCACAACAGGAGACGGTGTATGCCGAAAATCCCACCGGACTTACTCGCTGAATGGAAAATCGTCGTGGCTGACGACGAAGACGACAGCCTAGAACTGGCACGCTACATCCTGACTTTTTACGGCGCGAATGTGCATACCGCCGTTGATGGGGACGATGCTTTTCACACGATTGACCGTGTGCGACCGCATTTTGTGATTTCTGACTTATCAATGCCTGTCGTTGATGGGTGGGCGCTCATTCAGCGGTTAAAAGAAACGCCGGAACTACGCGACATCCCCGTGATTGCGCTTACGGCTCATGCAATTCGCGGCGATGCGGATCGGGCAATCGCAGCGGGCTTTCATAATTACCTGACAAAGCCGCTGACTGCTGACACATTTATGGATCAACTGGTTTCTTTGCTGATTGTGATACCGGAACTGGCGAGTCTTCTCAAGTTTTAGTGTGGAAACAATGAGGCGATATGATGACAAAGTTGAATACCAATAAATTCGGGATATCGTGGTACGTTCATCAGCACGCCATTTATATGACGCTTTCGCCTGCTATGTCAGTGGAGAACTTTCGCGTCGCGGATCGCCGTGTGACCGAAATGCTGCAAAGTGTTCCTATGCAAGCCGCGTTGATCATCGACGCGAGCGATATGGAGGCGCGTTTGCTCGATTGGACGAGCGTGCGCATGACGCAGACCTACGGCGATCACCCAAACTTGCAAGCAATCTTCGTGATTCTGCCGGAAAGCAACCGTGTGGTGCGCTTGATGATGCTGATCATGTTCAACCTTGCGCGCGCGCCGCTGCATATGGTGAGTTCGCTGCGTGAAGTCGATAGTTGGCTCCAGCGCTACGGCATTCCGGTCTCGTAGGGGGTAGGGCAGCGCCCTGTCCCCTACGTTCGTTAGGTATTATTCAGTGGATGGCGCACCCGCGCCGTCTGTGACCTGCCCGTTCGGCGGCGCACCAAAGCGCATCACCTGAAACGTCTCGGCATACTGTACCCCGGCTTCCTTTCCGGTCGCCGCATCCCATCCACGAATCATCGGCACGACATCTTCGCCCACCTGTGAGCGGTGGCACAGCAGCGACTCGATTTTCTGCTCCCACACGGCGGAAATATCCACCGCGATATTCGGGGTATCCGTCATGTTCAAGTAAAGCTCGCTGACATCGTGCGGTTCTAAGCCTTCATCGAGCAGTTCAGGGAAAATCGGGCGCGTTCCGGCACTCGGAAAAACGGCATGAAGCGAAGCTTCACTTGCTGCGCGGTGATCCGGGTGATTGATGTAATAAAAGCCGTGTTCGTCATCTGCCATGAGGACGGCACGCGGATCCATGATCACGACGCGGTGCGGCTTGAGTTCGCGGATCAAGCGGGTGATGTCACGACGGAGCGCAAGGGTCGGTTCAAGCATGCCGTCTTTGTATCGCAAAAAGCGCACGTCCGTGACGCCGACCTTCGCCGCTGCTTCGATCTGCTCGGCTTCGCGGGTTTTGACCAACTGTGCGAGGTCTTCACCCGGTTTGTTGCTGCCTGCGCTGCCGTCGGTTACGATGCAGTACACAACCTTTGCTCCGGCGGCAGCCCACACTGCCGCGCTGCCTCCTGCGCCGAATTCGATATCATCGGCGTGAGCAACGATCATCAGGATCGTGATCGGTGCGGTGATCGGCGGTTCAAGTTTGAGTGTCATACGCTTATCCATTCGACTTTTTAGCGATCATCACGACTTCTTGTTTGACATAGACGCGCATATCCGCCGGAATATCCTGATGGACATGCGTACCGGGTCCGATTTCAGCGTTCGCGCCGATCTTGATCCCCGGCATGGTCATCACATCCACACCGAGAAAAGCGTTCTCCCCGACGATTGCGCCGAGCTTATCGCGCCCGGTGTTGATTTTCGCACCTTTGACGATGGAATTGACATTCCCCCGGTCAATGCGCAGATTCGCGGTGGTGCAGCCCGCCGAGAAATTGACGTTATCCATAAACACCGAGTCAAGCACACGGCAGGCGTGCATCGAAACATGATTGCCAACGTAGCTGCGCGCGATTTCGGTGGTGAAGCCGACTTCGCAGCGGCTCAAGACCATCGAATTCCGCACCAGCGCGTTGTTTCCAACGATTGTGCCTGATCCAATGTAAGCGGGTCCAACGACTGCCGCACCGGGAAACACGCGCACATTCTCGCCAATAAATACATCCCCCACCAGTGACGCGGTTGGCGCGATGCGTGCGCTTTCGGCAACCTGCTGTCCTTTAATGCGCGACAGGAAGTAATTCATGACATCGAGGATATGCCAAGGATACTTGAGCGCGACCCATTCGCCGCGATACCGCACGACATCAAACGGGTAGGTGGTCATCAGCGCCGCCATCGCCCGTTCATAATGATCGTCAGTGGTGAGGGTGCTGGCATACTCGGCGCGGATCGCATCAAACAGGCGCGCCGCGTCCGCGTGGATATGCGCCACAATCGTGACGAGGTTGCTCGGTTTGTTCTCTGCGCCCGGTTTCTCGATAATGCCGTGAATCCGGTCGGCGGCATCGACGATCAAATAGCCACCGGGGAAGTAACCTTCATGCTCGTAGCCTGCGATAAACGAATGCGTCGGATTGGCGTTGTGGGCGGCAAGCATGGATATATGCAGGCTGTCATCGGTCACATCATGGATTTGATTGACGTAAATCGGCTGCCCGTTCGGGTTGGGGATCGCGGCGGCGGCGGCGAGGAGGGCATCGCCCATCCCCTTTGGCTCTTGCTGGACGACAACACTTACCGTCATGCCGCTGAGGTCACTCGTCAGCCCGACAAGGTCTGCTTGATTTTCCGGGTTACCAACGATGATCACGTTGGCAAAACCGAGCGCTTGATAGCGCCGAAGCTGGTTGATCAACAGCGGTTCTGAGCCAAAGCGGAGCAGGGATTTTTCACGAACGGGCGACATGCGCGAGGATGCGCCGCCCGCCAGAATGATCAGGAGTGGTGTCATCAGGATTCACCTTTGCGTTTACGCCAACTCTACTGGGCGGGTATTGTAACAGAGGCGCATAAAAGGACATCAGCGCAAAAGCATGCAATGAGCGCTCAAAAACTCGCAGACGGGGAAAAAAGCGTGATTGGTCTTATATGGCGCTATAGGGTGCGCATTGGAGCGCCTACCCTGCAAGGCATAACACAATCATACGCACAATAGGATAAATCCCATGACAGACGTGAATGGACATTCGAACGGCGGCGAAACCGGCACGTTCGCGCTGAAAAAAGGCTTGGCGCAGATGCTCAAGGGCGGCGTGATCATGGACGTTGTCACGCCGGAGCATGCCAAAATCGCGGAAGATGCGGGGGCGGTCGCGGTCATGGCGCTCGAACGGATTCCGGCGGATATTCGCGCGCACGGCGGCGTCTCGCGCATGAGCGATCCCGACATGATCGAAGGGATCATGAAAGCCGTCTCGATTCCCGTGATGGCGAAGGCGCGCATCGGGCACTTTGTCGAAGCGCAAGTTCTCGAAGCGATTGGGATCGACTACATTGACGAAAGCGAAGTGCTCACCCCGGCAGACGAAGAAAATCACATCAACAAGCACAAGTTCAAGGTGCCGTTTGTGTGCGGCTGCCGCAACTTGGGCGAAGCGCTGCGGCGCATCAACGAAGGCGCGGCGATGATCCGCACCAAAGGCGAAGCAGGCACAGGTGATGTGGTCGAAGCGGTGCGGCATGCGCGTCAGGTGATGAGCGACATCCGCCGCTTGAATTCGATGGGCGAAGATGAGGTGTTCACCTTCGCCAAGAATCTCGGCGCGCCGTATGATCTGGTGCTGGAGACGCGGGCGCTCGGTCGGATGCCCGTCGTGCAGTTCGCAGCGGGCGGCGTGGCGACTCCTGCCGATGCCGCGCTCATGATGCAGTTGGGTATGGACGGCGTGTTTGTTGGATCGGGCATCTTCAAGAGCGGCGATCCCGCCAAGCGCGCGAAGGCGATTGTCGAAGCGGTGACGCATTTCAACAACCCGGATGTATTGGCGCGGGTCAGCCGGGGCTTGGGTGAGGCGATGGTGGGCATTAACGTCGGTCCTGACAACCTGTATATGGGGAAACGCGGCTGGTAATCAGCCGTCTCGCGATGTGCGGCGGGGATTATGTGTGACTGCGCTGCTTGCGGCGTATCTCCGCCACCCCAATAATATCACCATCCAGCAGCAAAAACCGCTTCTTTCCCATGAGCCGGTGCAACACCTGATTGATGTACCGGCTCTCCTGTTGCCAAAAAGCTTCGAGTGACAATTCCGCGAGTTCTTGCAAGGTCGCTTGTTGAAGTGCGGTCGTCTTTTCGCTCTCCGCCGCTTTCTTCGCAAGGACTTCGCGCGTCACTTTCATATTCTTCAACCGCAAATCGATCTGCGCCAGTTCTTCCTGATACATCCCTTGAAGCTCAGACCCCGCCTTTGCCTGCTCACGGATGAGCGTGCGCGCCTGTACTTCCAGCTTGGCGATCTCCGCGTTCAGTTCGCGCAGCCGCTTCGGAAAATCGAATTCGGTTGGCTGCACGGCATTGAACACATCGGTTGAGTTACGCTCGATCATCTGCGCCAGATAGCCGTTCACCAGCGCGATCAACCGCTTCTCACTCATGATCTTGCGGTTGCTGCAATTGGGCAGATTGCTTGCACGCGATTTCGCGGACGGGCACAGCACACCCCGGTACGATTTTGATTTCTTCACATGGGTTGACCAGAAGCTGCCGCATTCGGCGCACACACCTAATCCGGCGAACCGATGCGTCTTTGCCGGATCAGTGTTCCCGCGCACGGTTTCCGACCGGCGGCGAATCTCGGCTTTCACCCGCTCGGCAAGCTCACCTGTCCAGACCGGCTCGTGGGTGTTGCGAAAGACAACCGCATCCTCCGGCACCGGCACGGATTCGTCATACATCCATGCGCCGTACTTGAAGCCATTTGAGCAGTCCGGATTGGCGTAGTAGCGGGCAAGGTGTCCCCAGAAGATCGGCTTCATGATCAGGCGGTACAGGTAGCCGGCGTAGTACGGCACGCCTTTGTCATTCACATGCCCGAAACGCGCAAACAATGCCCCATCAAGCGAGTCCCACGCCAAGCCTTCGAGAATGAGCGCCGCGAGATCGTTCCACAGTTGCCGCTTCTCCTCGTTGACCTCCAATCTGAGGGCTTTGCCGGTTTCGGCATCGCGCACGACTCTGTGCGAGATTGGCACGCGGCTGCTGATCGGCAGTCCCATTTTGGCGCGCGCCGTCATCGCGCGATCCCGCGCTTTGACGAACCGGTCGATATCCCCGGCGGCTTTGTACCCGCTCATCGCAATCCACAACCGAAAGTTGGATTCGTCCACCCATCCGTCTTGAAGCGAATATATCTTCGCCTTGATGTTGATGGTGCGCTCGACGACATAGGCATGGAGCGCCTGTGTGCGGGCGAAGCGATCGCCATCCCGAACCACGAGGACATCGAAATCTTCCGTTTTCCAGTGATTGTAGAGGCGGTTGAACGCATCGACACCTTCTTTCGCCGCGTCCGCCGCTAACTCATGAAAATCGACATAACGGCGGCTGTGTCCCGGCACGCGCAGGACATCGACGATTTCCCAGCCCTTTCCCTCCGCGAGCGCACGCGAATCCGCCTCCTGATCCGGCAGGCTGATCTTGTCCGGCTCGTTTTGTGCCCGTGACGACACGGCACACCAGATCACACATCGCACCATCAGAACCTCCAGTCTAGTTGTTCGATACAGCGCGGTACGGCCACTCGTACCCGATCGGTCCGTGGTGGCGTACCTTGCGCGTCTCGATTAGACCAGCGTCCGTGAGCTTTCCCAATAAAAGAATGTCCCATTTGTTGAGCAGGGGCTTGTTCAGCCGCGCTGCCAGTTCAGAGCGGTTGATCCAGTGCTTTTCTTGTGTAAGCACCTCTAGAATCGCCTGCCCTTTCGGTGTCCAAGTGGGCTGCGGATCGTTGGGGCTGTATGAGCTTTCTTGCATGCTGTTATTCCTCCGCATCCAAACTTTTTACTGCACCCAAGCGCAGCACGTCGCCAATCGCACGCAGATCACCCCCGAACACGGCGGCAAGCTGCTCATCGCTCAGGGCTTCTCCCGCTGGAGGCAGCGCTACATAGTTTTCGCGCAAACTGGGATGCAGTCGCTCGGTTAACGGGCGCTGCTCATTCGGTGCGGCGTGGGGCTTCCGCTGCCTCATGTGAATACTCCTGCTCATACCTATACGTTCCCAGTGTTGCACACGGCTTGTCCGCGATCTGCCGAAAATTTCATCTCCGAATGCAAAATTACAGTGGCGACGCTTGACCGGTAAAACCAGCGTATCATCGGCGATCAATGCAAGATGGGGAATTTTCACCGCTTTGAGAAGTCTGTGCGCGTGCATGTACTCACGATAACCGATTTCCGCTCAAGCGTGGGGCGACTGTGGGACATACGGGGAGTCAAATTGTGACAACTCTAGGTATACTTTTGACAAGCTGTCAATTTTTGACAGGGTGGATGTCAGTTGGGCGCGATCATGCGCCGCACGTTGGGTAATTTTCGGCTACAATGAGACTTTAGCAAATCTGTTCATGCGCGGATTTAAGCACCATGCCCATCCATCTCCCACAACCCTTGCCTGATGAACTCCCATCGGCTTACGCACATCGTGTCGGGCAGTGGGTGCTCTCATGGAAACGGGCAGACAAAACGCTAGGACAGTATTTCACGCCGTTAGCCACCGCGCGGTTCATGGCGAAGAATCTGCCGCTCACCGGCAGCCCTTCACGCCTGCTCGATCCGGGTGCGGGATTGGGCATTCTCGCCTGTGCAGTCTGTGAAATCGCGTCTGTAGACATCGAATTGGAAGCCTTCGAGGTCGATCCCGATCTCGCACAATGCCTTGAGGGATGCCTGAGCTACGCACAGCAGTGGATGGCGAAGCGCGGACGTTCGCTTACCTACAAGATCCGCCGTGAGGATTTTGTCCTCACCTATGCCGATGAACTCTACTGGTCAAACTCGCAGCCGTTCGATGCGGTGATCGCCAATCCGCCGTATTTCAAGCTGTCTAAATCTGATCCGCGTGCACGTGCAGCAGAGCGGGTTGTTCACGGACAGCCGAACATCTATGCGCTGTTCATGGCGGTAAGCGCGGCGCTGCTCCGCCCCGGTGGGCATGGAATGTTCATCACGCCGCGCAGCTACGCCGCCGGGCAGTATTTCAGCCGCTTCCGCGAGTATTTTTTCGGGAAAATGCGTCCTCGTATGGTGCATTTATTCGAGTCACGGCGTGAGGTGTTCGATGAGGTTCTGCAGGAGAGCCTGATCCTGCTTGCCGAGCGATCTACCGAGGACAGCGATATTCTCTTGTCCTCCAGCGCCAACGGTGACTTCGCTCAGGTTGTGCAGCGGCGAAAATCAATCAACGAAGTGCTTGGAACGGACAATATCCTGCATCTTTCTCTGACAGATGAAGATGATGCGATCGGTGAAATCGTGCGCGCGTGGTCAGGTGGTTTGCGTGCCTATGGCATGGAAACCTCAACGGGACCTGTTGTTCCTTTCAGGGCGACCGAGTTTGTCAGTGCAAGCGGCGATGTGCCGTTCACCCATGCGCCGCTGCTGTGGATGCAAAATGTCAAGCCGATGCGCTGCGACTGGCCCGTGTCGCATAAGTCGCAGTACATCCGAACTGGTGGTGCGGAGAGGCTGCTGCTCCCCAACAAAAACTATGTGCTGCTGCGTCGATTCAGCACAAAAGAAGAGCGCCAGCGGCTAACCGCCGCCCCTTATCTCGCGGATTTCGACACTCCGGTTATCGGAATTGAGAACCACTTGAATTACATCTACCGACCGGGTGGCGATCTATCGCCTGAAGAAACGCGCGGGTTGGCTGTCCTGCTCAACAGCAGCCTGATGGATACCTATTTTCGCCGCTTCAGCGGCAACACACAGGTGAGCGCGACCGAACTCCGCGCCCTGCCGCTGCCGCCGCTCGAATCGATCATGGAGTTGGGGCGCTTGTCCGCTTACTCGGATGCGCCTGTGGATACCCTCGTCACCGAAGTGTTAGGTCTGTATGCCTGAAATCATCGAAGCGCAAGCAATTCTTGCCGCCCTTGGAATGCCACTAGCACAGCACAACGAGATGGCGGCGCTGACGCTGCTTGCCCTGTGTGGGTTGAAACCAGAGGATCACTGGTCATCGGCGCAGCGCCAAAGCCTCACCGTGACCAAAGGAATCATGACCTTCATCCGCGATGCTTACGGTCGCCCTTATGCCCCGAATACCCGTGAAACCTTCCGGCGGCAGGTGCTGCATCAATTCGTACAGGGACGGATTGCCGATTACAACCCGGATGCGCCGAAGCTGCCCACCAACAGCCCGCGAGCGCATTACGCGATCAGTGAGGCGGCGCTGGCGGTGGTGCGTACTTACGGCAGCGCGGCGTGGGCTGAAGCGGTTGAGCGCTTCAAGACGACACAGGGAAGTCTTGCAACGTTGTACGCCGCTTCACGGCAGGCTGTCGGTGTCGAGGTGGCTCTCCCTGACGGATCGACGCTCATGCTTTCGCCGGGTGAACATAATCAGCTTCAGGGGCAGGTGATCGAATTGTTCGCGCCTCAGTTTGCGTCGGGAGCGCTGCTGTTGTATTTGGGCGATACCGCCGACAAAGACCTGTACATCGCCTCGCAGCAGCTCATCGAACTTGGCATTCCTGTGACCGAACATGACAAGTTGCCGGACATTATCCTGTATCTACCTGAAAGGAAATGGCTGTACCTGATCGAAGTCGTCACGTCGCACGGACCCATGACACCTAAGCGCATCGTTGAACTGAATGCGATGCTAAGTGGTTGCTCGGCGGGGAAAATCTTCGTCACGGCGTTTCCCACGTTTGCCGAATTTCGACGGCACATGCGAAATATTGCGTGGGAAACGGAAGTGTGGATCGCCGAAGTGCCGGAACATCTCATTCATTTCAACGGGGATCGGTTCTTGGGTCCGCATTCGTAGGGTATGCAGGCAGTTAGGGTTAAAAGGTTCAACAGCAGCACAGCACTTCGTTGAGTCATGTTAATACCTGCCAATGGGTGAGGGGAACAAGTCAACAAGATCTAGTCGCGCCAAACAGTAATCTGAAGCGTAGAACTCCAAGGTCCCGTTTCGGTCTCTGAGACTCCACGCACGCGGAAGAAGTACTTGCCTTTGGGATTGTTTTCCACCATTAGTGAAGTTTCACCGCAATTGGTCACCGTCGGAACATCGCTAAAATCAGGAGTCTGATGGCGTGCGACTTCGTAGCTTTTTGCTTCGCTGAGTGGTAACCATCGCAAAGTGAAGGTTCCACGACCATCATGATTGGTAAGTGGCATGAACCGCACGGATCTAACACTAGGTGTCGTTGAAGCACTGAAGGGCGCAAAGTTCGTGACCGGACTCGAAGCATTTCGCTCCGAAGACCGTATTTCCTTCCAACCGATAACGGGCCACGTGATTTCCGAATCAGTGAGTCTTGTTCCTAAAAGTGCTCGCGGAGCCTGCTCAAGCAAAAAATGCCAAGAACCAAGTTTGGGGCACTCAGCAAGCGTCTGTGAAAGCCATATCTGTTCAAATTGATGGGCAAGTCTCTCTCTGAGGTCGGAAGGCAGCAGATCAATCCTTTGGAGAGTGTCTACCATCAATTGGTATTTTGCAGAATTCGTTTCCTGCATTTCGCTAGGGGCAAAGTAGGTACCATCCTCAGTGGATTTTTCCCGAATTCGGTCACTATGCCAGCACAGCATCTCTACGATGATAATTCCGGCAGCGAACCTATCCCCTTCGGGGCACCACTGCCCTTCATTGCGCGCTTGTCTATGATTGTAGCCATCCGTTCCATGAGGTACGCCAGATGGCTTCGATAACTGCGGAGAATACATATCCTCCACGTCGATAAGGTTGATATCTAGAGTATTCACGTCAATCAACAAGTTGCCGCTTGATGCGTCGCAGTGAGCAGCTGAGGCAGCCTCAAGCGACGCGAATATCGCAGAGGTTCGCCGCGCGATTTCTATTCCCACCTGTGGAGCTATCGAGGCTCGACTGCTGATGACATCGAACCAAGTGCGACCACTTGACCATGGCATCAGAACCGCATATTCAAACTCAGGATGCTTCTTGAGTACGTTGCTGCCATAACCACCTTGATGTATGACTTGGCGAGAACAAACTGCCATTCCGGGTAGTCGCGCGAAATCAGCCAACTTGCTTGAAAGGCGAATCATTTCGGCTTCACGAAAACGCTCTTTGAAAACCTTGAGCGCAAACACACGCTTGTCGCTTCTACGAATGACCTGATAGACCGTTCCTTTTGCCCCCTCCTGTGCAAATGCCAGTTTAGGGGCGCTTGGATGTGGCTGGATGCCGTAAGTATCCCGGTCAAGGGTTATTTCTTGGTCAGGTTTGAACGAAGGCATGTTTACCTTACTTCTGGAAAGTCACGGTATTGGAAGGCTCGCTTTTCAAATCCGCAGCTTGATCTATGGCAATAACCCGACAGCTGTAGACCCCAGGACTCAACTTTGCTCTTGGAATCTTCCACTCGGTTCCCTTACCAGCGGGTCGCGGCGTGCTAGGTTTTGTGGTGCCATTTGGAAAGGTTAGCATTATCACATAATGTGTCGCAGCAGGAACCGTTGGCCACTCCAACACGATGAATTCGGATGAAATAGTCATCCTTAACATGGGGCGCTGCAATTCCTTTGATCGATTGAGCAGGTTTTTCAAGAATCCGCCCAGTCGAGGCTTTAGGTGTGACAGTTGTTCATCTGAAGTGCTTTCTGCGACCTGCGATTCCTCAACCTGCATTTGAATGCGACATACGGTGCTCCAAGCATACCTGTAGGTATTTCTGCTGAAACAGACTCGCGCGAAACGTATGCCTGTCTCGTCATGTGTCAAACTCATGGAGACACCTACGACATTGTGAGAGATTGGATTCTCAAAGCCTTCTGTGTCCGCAATCTGTACTTCAAAATGCGGATCAGTAATCTCAATTCCTTCATCAACAAGGCGCCATTCAATGGTTACGGGAACACCGGGCGAACAGCGATAGTCTTCAGACAGGAAGGTTGTTTGCAGATGCCCATCGTCATAGGGCGGCAGGGCAATCGTCTCGGACCACGCACTCTCGATACCAAAGTCCGTAGTCAACGCTTTGATTCGAGCGAAAAGACCCGGAAACGGAATGAGAGCAGATGTGTCCCGTGTTTCGGACGATTGATGATCTTGTGCGGCAAACGACGGCTCACTAGACCATTCTATGCGGTATAAGTCTACATTTGGCACGGCATCCCACTGCACCCAACTTCCATATCCACTGATGCCTACAGAAGAGGATTTTGGACTGATGGGCTGAATCATAATCTGCGACGTTTTTGACCATGTACCGATAGGAGGTTGCTGTTGGGGACGAGCGCGAACAAAGACAACGCCTACCTGTTCAAAAGTGAGCATCGCTTGAGTACCATCACATACGATTGACCTGATATCGGAAAATGCTGCATCACGAGACCACTCCAACTCATATTGAGCGATACCGGGGTGCGGATTCCAACTGATCTCCACAGCCTCTCCGATGGTAACACGCCCCGGTAGGTTGATTTCAAGGGGAGACACATCGCTGCCGACTTGCACGAAGTGAAGGTCACTTGTACTTAGGTATTCCTCACCGGAAGCATTCCGCCAAAATGCCACTACACGAAATGCCATTCTCCCCAAATGGTGCTGGCGCATGAGAGTTCTGCGCGTTTTGCCACTTACCCACTTGTTTCTCGGTTCGTCGGGTACTTTCTCTAGTTTCGGGTGTACATATCCGTAGTCGTAAATTTGATAGGACTGTGCGAAAGGAACCTCAGCCCACTCAATAGTGTAATCCTGCCCCAGTTCGATCTGATGTGGCCCCAGAATTCTTGGAACTGCGAGTTCTGTAACGACGGATGCTTCCTCACTCCACTGGCTCATGAGTTCGCCGACATATGCGGCAACACGAATACGGTAAGCACCGGGAGGTAAAGATACTTCCAAATAGGTGTCATCCCAGTCAATCGTGTTAGTAGGAATGGCACCTTGGAATTCAACTTTGTACCTGGTTGCTTCTTTTACAGACGACCATTCGAGCTGAGTTGTGTCTTCTTCCGCTGTTGCACGAACCCAAGTCGGAACAGGCACAAGTGTTTCAAGGGCAAGGGTTTGTATCCGACTGTCCTCACTGGTGACATCCCCAAAGTGCGCTACGATCCAGAAATCGTATGTTCCGGGGGGAAGTGTCAGACGTATTTTTGTGTCGTTGGTTTCAGTCCATTCGCTCTGATTTGAGTTAGTGTTCCTGTAGAAAACACGATAGTGGGTAACCCGTAGGAGCTTGTTCCAACCAAGCGACACGCTGGTCTCATCGACTCGCACCTTAGAAGATTCCCACGTGGGTCTCGGAGGACGGATTGAGACCTCAATCGGGAGACTTGGTTCACTGAAAACCGCTTCGGGAAAACCCTTAATTCTGGTGAGCGCTTGCACTCTCACTTGATATGTTCCCGGTTCCCACTCTGAACCAATTGTATAGTTGCAGTGGATTGTGTCA